>DATMZP010000513.1:0-2432 GCA_035573595.1 Hyphomicrobiaceae bacterium | reverse complement strand
TAGCGCATGGAGTCGGTTTAGCGTCAATCGTGGCGTCTCTCACATCTCTCATATCTGAAAAAAGCCACGTGCAGACAATAGCTTACCTATCATTCGCGCGAAACGCGAGTTTCGCTTTATCTTGCTGTCAAACTCCCTGTCCAAAAACCTTCCCGCAACTTCCAGGAAGTTCACAGATCTTCACGCCATAAAAAATCTCATAACCAGTGTCTCAATTCATCTCGTAACGTCTCCACATTCATTGCATGGCCATTTTTCGATCACATATTTGAGCGTTAATAATCGGGCAATCATAGTGTCGCAAGAGATGCGCCATGCCCGTTCCACGAAGTCTGTACTTGGCGGTCGGGGCGGCAGCGGCCCCTGCCAGCCTGTGCGCGGGCGCAATGGTGCCCGTCGCGGGTGTGCTGGCCGGAACCATCGCGGTCGGTCTCGTGCTGCTGGTGACCGCGGCCGGCGCCCTCCTTGCTGCCGATTGGCGGACGGAGGCCGAGAGCCGGCAGGCCTGGGCTGAAGTCGCACCCCGATGGGCTGAATGGAAGGCCGGCGTCCGGCGGCAGTCGGCGGATATCGACACACGATACCTGGCGGCCTCCGAGAAAGAGGCCCTGCGCCGGGTGTTTTGCGTCCACCGTGTTCTGCCGTCGCAGGCCGTGGCCGTCATGGAGCTGCCGGCCGCAGGCTCGGCTTCGCAGCCGGCGCTCACTCAGTTGCTTTGCACAAGGATGGCTCGGGAATGCTCGCAGCGGAGCGCGTCCGACAGAGGAAGCGATGCCGGCGCATCGGTCAGGGACGACCTGGCCGGCCGCACCACGTTCGAGCGATCGAGGGCAGCCAAGAGCCAGAGGGTCGCAGCTGGCGGAGGGGCAGCCCGCAGCACCTGCGTCGCAGGCGGTACTGCGGTACGGCTTGCGGTGAACGCCGGTCCGTGCTGGCAGGGTTCTGGCCGGGCTGAGGCAACGCCGAGCCATGGGGCGGAAGTTGTCGTCCTTGCCAGTCGCCGCGACGCGCAGCACGCGCGGCCTGCGGACGCAGTCACGGTTGTTGCCGCGGACACCCGGCCGCCCAGCTGTCGTGGGCCGCCGTCACCCGGACGGCAGCGGTCGGCGCGCAGCGCAACAACGATGGCTGGATGCGCAGCACCTCCGCCGAGAAGGTTGCCGGATGGCGATCTCGTGGTGCGCGACAACCTCGGGCAACCTGTGCCGATCTGCGCAGCGGAAGTGGCCGTCATCGAGACGTATCTCGGCGACGCCCTGGAGGAGCTGTTCGCCTCGTCGAAGGCGAACTCGGAGCCTGAGCGAGCCTGAAGGTCCAAGTCCCCTCGTCGGCCTGGTCATGACAGATCGGCTTGCGCCTTGGCGCGGGCGAGAGCGTTGGCCAGGCTCTCCTCGATGGTCCAGCGAGGTCCACCACGCCTGAGCTGGTCGAGCGCATTGGTAACAGCGGCGAGGAGGTCGGGGGTATTGGCCGAGCAGATCTCCTCGGAATGCCAGTCGCCGCTGAACGGCTCGCCGATGGCCTCGAAGGGCGCGGCGCCGGCCCTCTTGCGGATCTCCTCGGCGAAGAATTCCGCGAGCTCTGCGCTGGGCGCGCTGATGTTGATCGCGTAGCGCTGGCTCTGGACGAAGCGGACGCGATAGATGTTGAAGGCGGTCATGCGGTCCTCCTTCCGCGTTTGGCGTTGCGGCGGTGGCTCGGGCCTGCCCAGGGGCATTCAGCCTGATGTCGCTCTGTGCCTGGCGGGTCCCACGCCAGGCACAGAGCAGGCGGCGACCTCAGCACGGCTCGGCTGGGGACTGCGGATTGGCGGCCCAACGGCGGACGTGAGCCTCGGCGCCGGTGTGCTGCTCGCGCAGCCGATAGGAGATGCCCCGCTCGCCGAGGCGCTTGAGGAAGCTCGGCATGTCGCAATCCTCCTCCAGCGCGATCGTGTCGCCGCTCCCGTAGCTGCAGGAGGAGAAATCCGCGGGCGACAGACCGGCATCGGCCAGGTCGCCGCAGCTCACGATGAGCCAGCGGTGGCCGGGGTCCTGCAGGTAGGTGAACGTGCGCGGCACCAGCGCCTCGGCCGGTACGAGGCGCACATTGTCGCGGGGGTGGGCTGTCAGCCAGGATCGCGCGTCCGCCTCCGTGTCGGCAAGGTGGATGAGACTGGGCATGCCGAGATCGTCATTAAGCAGGGCGACCTGGCCGGGCCGCGGCTTATCGACAATGGCGAAGGAGAGCGGGGAGGTGACGGCGAAGACACGATACGCCTTGACGACGGTCACGTCGTCGGTGCCGAAGTTGCCGACATGCAGGGTGAAGGAGGCGGGCAGGGCCTGCTTCGGCGGCGCCTTCCGCACGAGGCGCCCCGTGCCGTTGCTGGACCTCCAGGCGGCGTGCTTGCGGCGGTGGCGCTGAGGGGGTTCCGCGGCACCGTCGGAGAA
>DATMZP010000512.1:0-8649 GCA_035573595.1 Hyphomicrobiaceae bacterium | reverse complement strand
TGGTGAACTCCAGCGCCCGTGCGCTGATGTCGGCGCGGTCGCGTAGCTGGCCCATGTAGGCGGGCACCTGCTGCCACGGCATGGCCGCCTGATGCACGACGCTCGCCACCCTGGAGCGCGCCGGCAGGAGCTTATCAAGGTGCCCTTTCCAGGACGCGACGTTCTCGCCGTTGCGCATGCCCTGCACCCGTGCCCAATCCAGGATGTTCTCGATCCTGCCGCGCACCCTGCTGGCGGTCTCGACCTTGCCGTTCCAGAAGGGCACCGTGTCCTTGCCGACCTTGACCGGCTGCTGCAGCACCTTCATCACCAGCGCGGTGTCGATCGACGCCACCGGCATGCTGCCGATGATGGGATAGGCGTAGGTCTCAAGGGTGCTGCCCCACTGCTCGCCGTGCTTCAGATTCTTCCAACCTGCGCGGTGTGCTGCGATGTAGCGCTCGGCAGCATCTTTGAAGGTGATGGTGCGCGCAGCCTCCAGCTTGGCTGCGGTCTGCCCATGTTTGCGCCGCTCCAGCGGGTCGATGCCGTCGGCCAGGAGCTGGCGCTGGGCGCGGGCGCGCAGCCGCGCCTCCTTCAAGCTGAAGGTATCGAGGCTGCCGAGCCCCATCTCCCTGGCTCTGCCGTTCAGCATGAAGCGGAACAACCAGGCCTTGGTGGTCCACTCCTGGCCGTCCCTCTCCCAGCGCGTCACCTGCAAATACAAGCCGCCGCCGTCCGCGTAGCGGCCGGTGTCGTTCAGCCGGGTGATGTCGAGGGGTGAAAGCTTGTTCGTGCTGCGCATGATTTCCGTCCGCCTATGAGTGTCCGCCTAACCCGGCGCTCCCCGTCTCTACCCACAAAAGCGAGCCGGATTATGTCGGACGTGTTCGGACGTGTCCAGACGGCAAATTCAGGAAATGCACAGGCGCGTCAGTGCCTTGCTGGATTGCCCCGGAAAGCGTCGGACCCTATGAAAACGGCCTCCGGCTCCGCCAATCTTCTGCAGTAAAACAGCGGCTTAGGCAAAGACTATGCGGGGCAGCGGCTCGTCCCGCAAGGAGCCGTGCAGGCCGCGCTAGATGCCCTGCTGGCGGGGCTGTGGCTCTTGCGTGCCGGTCGCCGGTGGCAACGCAATCAGCCGCTGCTTTAGATTGGCCTTGACCTGTGTGAGCACGCGCGCCGTCTCGTCGGGTGACAGTCCCGCGCTGCCGATGATGGCGTTTTCCTCGGTTCTGCAGAGACCAAGGGCAAATTCAGCCGCGACCGACCGGCTGGCCGAGCTCTGGACGGCGGTCAGGAACTCGCGGGCGATGCAGGCGTGCCACTCTGCGGTGCGGAGCTTCAAGAGGCCGTTCCCCCCGCTGCTCACGGGGACAGGCTCCGCCGCGCACCCCGCCAGCATCAGAACACCCAGCAATACCCGCATGTGCCGCTCCGTGGGTTGTAGATCCCCACGGTTGCCAGCGAGCCCGTCGCGGCGCCATGACGCCGATGCATCATCCCCGCAATTCTTTGTCCACTATATCTGACAACGGAGATTAGGCAGCGTACGCCTCCCTGGGCCGGTCGGCGCCGATGGTTGCCTGCCAAGGCCGGCCACGAGGTCCCGATCGAGCCTACGCCGGGCCAGGAGGAGCGGCGCTCCATCTCGGACTGTCAGGCTCGGACTGTCAGGCGGCGGCGGCCGGGCGGGCGGGCACCATCAGCACAGCCTCCCCCTCCAGCACCGTCTTGCCGGCCACCTCGCATACGCAGTCGAAACGGGCGCGGCGCTTAGCCGGATAGAGCTCCATGACCCTCACCCTCGCCACCACCTGATCGCCGATCCTCACGGGGGCGCGGAAGTTGAGGGTCTGGGAGACGTAGATGGCACCGGGCCCGGGCATCTGCGAGCCGAACACCGCGGAGATGTAGCCGGCCGTCAGCATTCCGTGGGCGATGGGCTCGCGGAACACGGTCTTGGCGGCATACTCGGTGTCGAGGTGGACGGGGTTCCAGTCGCCCGTGACCTCTGCGAATGCCAGGATATCGGCTGCGGTTACGGTCTTGGCGAAGCTCGCCTCCATTCCCAGCTCGAGGTCCTCGAAGTAGTAGACCTGCCGCGTAACCACGTTCATCGCCTGCCTCTGACCGAAACGCGCTCATATCGCGCCGCAAAATTAGTCGCTAACGCGGTGCACCGCAACAACCCACAGCTGCGCTCATGGCTGTCGAGCAAAAACCGCTGGAGCGCCTTGGAGTTGCGTGGGGGTCGCATGCGCCTGCTGGCGGCCCGGACGACGGTGGCCGGGCCAGCTCGGCCGGGGTGCCTCGCATTGCAGCATGGCGACGGCCCGCTCAACTGTCAGGCATTTTGCGCCGCATTCCTCGCCGTTGCGCCGACTCTCCCCCGGCGGTATAAGCAGGCGCTCCCGCACATACTCTGAACGTCGGCCTGCATGGGAAAGATGCTCCTTGCCGGCGCTGAAAGGCCACCCATGAGCGCGCACAAGCCCCTGATGCCGAAAGCCACTGCCGTCTGGCTGGTGGAGAACACGTCGCTGTCGTTCGAGCAGATCGCCGAGTTCTGCGGCCTGCACGTGCTGGAGGTGAAGGGCATCGCCGACGGCGACGTGGCGCAGGGCATCAAGGGCATGGACCCGATCTCCAACGGCCAGCTGACCCGCGAGGAGATCCTGCAGGCCGAGAAGGACCCCGAGCACCGCCTCAAGCTCGCCGAGCGCAAGGTCGACATCCCGCCGGTGAAGAGCAAGCCCGGCCCGCGCTATACGCCGGTGTCCCGCCGCCAGGACCGGCCCAACGCCGTTCTGTGGCTGTTGCGCAACCACCCGGAGATGAAGGACAGCCAGATCATCCGCCTGGTCGGCACCACCAAGCCGACCATCGCCGCCATCCGCGACCGCACGCACTGGAACTCGGCCAACCTGACGCCGCAGGACCCGGTGGCGCTGGGGCTGTGCTCGCAGACGGACCTCGACACCGAGGTGCACAAGGCCGCAGCGCGGCTGGAGCGCGAGCGCGCGGAGCAGAGGAAGAAGCTGGAGAAGGCCGGCACCCTGCTGCCGACCTCGGAAACCGTGCCGGGTCTCGGACCGCAGCCCGACATCGACCTCGGCGCCGTCTTCGCGGAGCCCGGCGTGCGGCCCGCCCGCAAGACGGATGAGCCCGACGACGAAGGCGAGCACGACGGCGAGACGGCCGGAAGCGAGCACGCCGAGACGGCCGAAACCGAGCACACCGAGACGACCGGGCGCGACGACGAGACGGCCGAAAGCGAGCAGGACGCCGGGACGGCGGAGCGCGACAGGATCAAGACGGATCAGTAGACGCAGCGTCGGAGGCTCGACGGTGTCGGGTCTGCGCTTCGCTTGACCCAACACCGAAGCGGGAGCTACCAAGCGGGCGCTACGAAGCGGTGGGCGCCAGCGTGGCGAGCGCCGCGCCCAGACGGCCGCCGGCGCGATCCAGCACCTTCCTGGCCAGCTCCAGATCGTCACACCCGTCGAGCAGCAGCACCGCGAGCTTGACGCTGCCGCCGGCCCGGGCCAGGGCGTCGCGCACCTCGGCCCGGCTCCGCCCCGTAAGGCCGCGCACGATGGCCTCGCGGCGGCGGGCGAGCTTGGCGTTGGAGGCCTGCACGTCCACCATCAGGCCCTTGTAGACGCGACCCAGCTGGATCATCAGCAGCGACGACAGAAGATTGAGCGTGATGCGCTGGGCGGTGCCCGCGTTCATGCGCGTGGAGCCGGCGATGGGCTCCGCACCCGTGTCGAGGAAGATCGGGTGGTCCGCCTCGTCGAGGATCGGCGTGCCGCGGTTGTTGGCGATGCCGACCGTGAGGGCGCCGCGTCGCCCGGCCTCGCGCAGGCAGGCGAGCGTGAACGGCGTGGTGCCGCTGGCGGCCACGGCGATCAGCACGTCGCTGGCGCCGAGGACGTGGCGCCCCACCAGCTCCGCGGCCCTGGCCATCTCGTCCTCGGCGCCCTCCACGGCCTGGAGCAGCGCCTCGCGCCCGCCGGCGATGAACAGGAGCAGCCTCTCCGGCGGCCAGTTGAAGGTGGGCATCAGCTCGGCACCGTCCTGCACGGCGAGCCGCCCCGAGGTGCCGGCGCCCGCATAGATGAGCCGCCCCTGCTCCCCAAGCCGGGCTTCCATGGCCGCCACCGCCGCGCCGATGGCGCCGCGGGCGCAGCGCACCGAGGCCACGGCGGCGAGCTGCGCCTCGATCATGGCGTCGAGCGCGTCTGCAGGCTCCCAGGCGTCGATGCCGGAGAAGCGCGGGCAGGGGCGCTCCGTGTCCATCGGCCTGGGCTCCGCGGCCCTCAGGCCCATGGCGCCATTGTCCGCCGCTCTGTCCGCAGCCTTAACCATCGCGTTGGCCTAACCCGTTCCAGCGATTTGGATCTTTGCACGTCAGAGCATAGATAGGCGGCATGGGGCGAGGATTTCAGGTGGGCGAAAGGTTACTTTTTCTCGGGGTCGACGGCGGCGGCACCCGCTGCCGCGCCCGGCTTGCGGATTGCAGGGGCGCCATCCTGGGCGAGGGCATCGCGGGGCCGGCCAACATCCGCATCAGCCTGGAGGAGAGCATGCGGTCGGTGTGCGACGCCGCCGGCCAATGCCTGGCGCAGGCCGGGGCGTCGTTCCCGGACCCCGTCGCGGCCTGCCTGGCGCTCGCCGGCGCCAGCGAGCCCAGGGAGGCCGCTGCGGCCCAATCCGCGTTCGCGGAGCGCTTCCGCCGCGTCCTGGTTACTACGGATGCGCATGCGGCGTGCGTGGGCGCCCACCGCGGCGAGGATGGCGGGATCGTCATCGTCGGCACGGGCAGCATCGGCTGGGCCGTCCACGGCGGGCGGAGCTGGCGCGTGGGCGGCTGGGGCTTCCCGGTATCGGACGAAGGCTCGGGCGCGTGGATCGGCTGGGAAGCCGTGCAGCGGACGCTGCGGGCGCACGACGGACGCGCCGCCTGGACCCCTCTGCTGCGCCGCGTGTCGCAGGCGTTCGGCTCCGATCCGCATGCCGTCGTGCGCTGGATGGGCTCCGCCCGGCCCCGCGATTTCGGCAGGTGGGCGCCCCTGGTGCTCGACCACGCCGGGCACGACGATCCTGCGGCGCGGGCAATCATGCGGCTGGCCGCGGGACACATCGATGCCATAGCGGCGCGCCTCGCCGAGCGCGGGGCGACCCGGCTGGCCCTCATGGGCGGCCTCGCCGCCGGCATCGAGCCGTGGCTCTCCACCACGACGCGGGCGCGCCTGGTGCCGCCCGCCGGCGATGCGCTGGACGGTGCATTGCGGCTGGCCCGGGTGGGCGTCGGAGCGAGCGGGGTCAGACCCCTCGCAAAAACCTGTGCAGAGACTCTCGACACCGGTGGCGAGGGGTCTGACCCCGTTGGCTGCGAAGGGTCTGCCCCCGTTTGCGGGAACGCACGATGAGCGGCCCCGAGGCGCGCATGGCGCACGAGATCGCGGAGGCACCGCAGGCCGTTGCCCGGCAGGCGGCGGGGCTCGCACAGCCGATCGCGGAGCTGGTGGCGCGGCTCAAGCGCCGCCCGCCGCAGGTGGTCGTCACCTGCGCTCGCGGCAGCTCCGGTCACGCCGCCACCTACGCCAAGCATCTCATCGAGCGCAGCATCGGCACGCCGGTGGCCGAGGCGGCGCCCAACATCGCCAGCGTGTACGGCCGGCGTCTGAACCTCAAGGATCAGCTGTTTCTCGCCATCTCGCAGTCGGGCCGCAGCGACGACCTGATCGAGATGGCGCTGAGCGCCCGCTCCGCCGGTGCGCTCACCGTCGCCCTGGTCAACGCCACCGACGGGCCGTTGACGCGGGCGTGCGACATCGTCCTGCCGATCGGCGCGGGGCCGGAGCAGAGCGTGGCGGCGAGCAAGACGTTTGTGGCCACGGTCTCGGCGGTCCAGCGGCTGATCGCCGCCTGGATCTCCGATGCGGCGCTGGCGCGCGCCGTCGACGCCCTGCCGGAGCGGCTGGCGGAGGCGTCCGCCCTCGACTGGAGCGAGGCCGTGGCCGCGCTCAGCCGCACCACGAGCCTCGTCACCATCGGCCGCGGACCGACGCTGGCCATCGCGCGGGAGGCCTCGCTCAAGCTCAAGGAGACGTGCAACCTGCACGCCGAGGCCTTCAGCGGCGCCGAGTTCCTGCACGGGCCGGTGGCGCTCGCGGCGGCGCGCTATCCCATCGTCATGTTCATGCCCAACGACCAGGCCGCGCCCGGCATGCGCCAGCTGGCCGCCGACCTGCGCCGCAAGGGCGCCGCGCTTCTCACCGCGGAACCGGGCGATGCCGCCCCCGGCCGCCTGCCCGCGCTCCCGGCGCGGCATCCCGAGACCGATGCGGTGTGCCTGGTGCAGAGCTTCTACGCCATGCTGATCCGCCTCGCCGACCGCCTCGGCCTGGACGTCGACCGACCCCGGCATCTCCAGAAGGTTACCCGGACGAGATGACGAGGTGGCGAATGGCGAATAGGGAATGGCGAATGGAGCGCGGCGGATGGTGCTTTGACCACTCGCCATTGGCTATTCGCCATTCGCCCTGCAGGGCGGCGCCATGACGCAACGGCACGCCGTCGTTGCGCGCACGGTGTTCGACGGGCTCGGTCTGCACCACGACCACGCTGTCGTGATCGACGGCCGCGACATCGCGGCGATCCTGCCCCGGAGCGGGCTGCCAGCCGGCGTGCCGGTTCATGCCCTGCAGGACGGCGCATGGCTGGCGCCGGGGTTCATCGACTGCCAGGTCAACGGCGGCGGGGATGTGCTGTTCAACGATGCGCCGACGGTAGCGACCATCGAGCGGATCGTCGCCGCGCATCTGCGGCTCGGCACGACGGCGCTGCTGCCGACGCTGATCACCGACACGCCGGCCAAGATGCGGGCGGCGCTGGGCGCAGTGCGCGAGACGGTCGCGACCAATCCCGGCGTGCTCGGCGTCCACCTTGAGGGGCCGTTCCTTTCCCCCGACAAGCCTGGCGTGCACGACCGGGCATTGTTCCGTGTGCCGACCGAGGCGGATGCCGCGGCCCTGATCGAGGGGCGCGCCGGCACCATGCTGGTCACGCTGGCGCCCGAGCGCGTGCCGGCGGGGTTCATCCGCCGCCTCGCAGACGCCGGTATCCGCGTGGCGCTGGGGCACTCCGCAGCCACCTACGCGGAGACCAAGGCCGCCCTGGCCGAGGGGCTCACCGGCTTCACCCATCTCTTCAACGCCATGCGCGCGTTGGAGAGCCGCGAGCCGGGGCCGATCGCCGCGGCCCTCGAAACGCCCGACGCCTGGCTCGGCCTGATCGTCGATGGCCACCACGTCGCGCCGCCCATGCTGCGGCTGGCGCTGCGGGGCCTCGGGCGGCCGATGCTGGTCAGCGATGCCATGCCGCCGGTCGGCGGGCGCAAATCGGGCTTCGTCCTCAACGGCGTGGAAATTAGCGTTCGCGAAGGGCGGTGCACCAGGGCGAACGGCACACTGGCCGGCGCCGCCATCGGCATGGCGGACGCGGTGCGCAACTGCGTCGAGATGCTGGGGGTGCCACTCACCGAGGCCCTGTGCTACGCCTCGGCGGAGCCGGCGGCGTTCCTGGGCCTGGGTGGCACGCTGGGCCGCATCGCGCCGGGCTATCGCGCCGACCTGGTGGCGTTCGACCCACTGACAATCGCGATTCACCAAGCCTGGGTTGCAGGTCGAATGAGACTGGACGAGAGGGGATCGGCCCCTGGATCGGCCCCCTCGCTTTGAGGCTGCAGATCGCGCCAATCGGCGTCTGACTCCTTTGTCGCCGCCGCTCCCGCTTCAAATCGCCAGGAATTTGCTTTAGAGACAGGCTGATATCGGAATAGGAGGCGGGAGCGCCCGACGTCGATGGATCAACCCCTGCCCGAAAAAAGCACACTGGCGACCGCGGACACCCGGCGCGTGCTGGAGCTGCTGCCGCACCGCTATCCGTTCCTGCTGGTGGACCGCATCATCGATATGGACCGCGACGAGAGCGCCGTCGGCATCAAGGCCGTCACCGTCAACGAGCCGTTCTTCCAGGGCCACTTCCCGGGCTTCCCGGTGATGCCGGGCGTGCTCATCGTCGAGGGCCTGGCCCAGACCGCCGGGGCGCTGTGCGTGCACCACCTCGCTGCCACCTATAAGCCACAGCTCGTCTACTTCATGGGAATCGACCGCGCCAAGTTCCGCAAGCCTGTGCTACCGGGAGACCAGCTCCACTACCACGTGAAGAAGGTCCGCAGCCGCGGCCGCGCGTGGCGCTTCTACGGCGAGGCCAAGGTCAACGGCCGGGTGGTTGCGGAGGCCGAGGTGAGTGCAATGATTATCGATCGTGACGATGCCAGCAAAATCTGAGATCCATCCCACCGCCATCGTCGAGGACGGGGCGCGCATCTCCGACGGCGTCAAGATCGGACCATACTGCCATGTCGCCAGCGAGGTGATGCTGGGCGAGGGCGTGGAGCTGGTGAGCCACGTGGCGGTGGCCGGCCGGACCAGCGTCGGCGCCCGCACCCGCATCTTCCCGTTCGCGTCCATCGGCCACCAGCCGCAGGACCTCAAGTACCACGGCGAGCCGTCCACGCTGACCATCGGCACCGACTGCCTGATCCGAGAGGGCGTCACCATGAACCCCGGCACCGAGGGGGGCACCATGGAAACC
>DATMZP010000511.1:0-5883 GCA_035573595.1 Hyphomicrobiaceae bacterium | reverse complement strand
GGCGTCATCAACCTCGCAACCGGCCTCGCCAATGCGCTGATCGACTGCGCCCCGGTGGTGGCCATCGGCGGGTCGAGCCCGATCCATCAGTTCGGCCGGCAGGTGTTCCAGGAGATCGACCAGGTCGCCATCATGCGGGGCTGCGTGAAGTGGGCCGACCGGGTCTACAACCTGAAGCGCATTCCCGAGCAGGTCAACAATGCCATCCAGCACGCCATGAGCGGCAAGCCCGGGCCGACCTATCTCGATTTCCCCGGCGACATCCTCTACGCCAGGATCCCAGAGGAGCAGGTGGACTGGTCGCTGAGCGGCCGGCCGATCCTCAACGCGCGGCCCCTGGGCGACCCTGAGCAGGTCGATGCGCTGGTGCTGGCCATGGCGGCGGCCCGCAAGCCCGTGATCGTTTCCGGCAGCGGCGTGATCTGGTCGCGGGCCTGGGGCGAGATGCAGGAGCTGGTGGAGCGGGCCGGCATCCCGTTCTACACCACGCCGCAGGGCCGCGGGGTGGTGCCCGACGACCATCCGCTCTCGTTCCTGTCCATGCGCTCCACCGCCTTCAAGGAGGCGGACCTCATCGTCGTGCTCGGCACCCGCATGAGCTACATCATCAGCCATGCGGCGCCGCCGCGGTTCAACGCCAGCGCCAAGATCGCCCGCATCGACATCGACCCGGCCGAGATCGCCACCGCCCCGCGCAGGGTGGACATCGGCATCGTCGGCGACTGCAGAAGCGTGCTGGGCCAGGTCCTCGCCGCCATGAAGGGCAAGGTGGACCCGGACCGCTACCAGGACTGGCGCAAGCAGCTGGCCGACGGCGCAGCGGCCAAGCTCAAGGCGCCCGGTGCCAACAAGCCCGTGGAGGACGGCGACATCCACCCGCTCAGGCTGTGCGAGGAGATCGCCAGTTTCATGCGGCGCGACGCCATCCTGGTGGTGGACGGGCAGGAGATCCTGAACTACGGGCGCCAGTCCATGCCCACCTTCGCACCGGGGCACCGCCTGAACTCGGGGCCGTTCGGCACCATGGGCGTGGGCCTGCCGTTCGCGCTGGGCGCCAAGCTGGCGAAGCCCGAGGCGCAGGTGATCTGCGTGCACGGCGACGGCTCGTTCGGCCTCAACGCCATGGAGCTCGACACGGCCGTGCGGCACAATCTCCCCGTTCTGGTGGTGATCAGCCTCAATGGCGGCTGGACCGCCGACCCGAACCACGACAAGCCGGGGCGCGACCTTGGCTATACGCGCTACGAGCGGATGGCCGAGGCGCTGGGCTGCTACGGCGAGTATGTCGACAAGGGCGAGGACATCCGCCCGGCGCTGGAGCGGGCGCAGCGGCAGGTCGACGCCGGCCGGGTGGCGGTCGTCAACGTCCGCACCGACTACCGGGCGCGGGCCGGCACGCTGCAGTTTGCACAATATTCAACGTGACGGACAGGGGGCAGACCCCGGTTTTGCCGCCTTTGGACAATCGCAAGCATCCCTAAAACTGGTGGTGGCAATCGCCGCGTCTGGCGCTATGGTGGAGCGCATCCCACCGAAGCCCCCTGGAGGATGCCATGGCCCAGCCACCGCCCTTCGAGTTCCCCCAACAGCTGCGCGAGCTGACCGAGCGCAATGTCGAGCACGCGCGTGCGGCCTACGGCCAGTTCATGGACGCCTTCTCGCAGGCCATGGGCACCTGGGCGAGCGCGGCGCCGGCCAACGCCATGACCTCCAGCTTCAAGGTGGTGCAGGACCGCGCGGTGAAGTTCGCCAAGCAGAACGGCGAGGCGTGCTTCAACCTGGCAAGCGAGCTGGCCAACGCCAAGGACATGGGCGATGTGCTCGGCATCCAGAGCCGCCACGCCCAGCAGCAGATGCAGGCCTACGCCCTGCAGGCGCAGGAGATCACTCGCCTGATGATGGAGGCGGCCCAGAGCATGGGGCCGAAGTCCTCCTAACGCCTGACAGGGCAACCGCTGGTCGGCGAGAGGCGGTGTAGACCCGGAGGGTCTGACACCGGCTTCACTCCGCCTCGGTCGCGTGCGCCAGGGCGACAATGCGCTTGAGCATGGGGCTGTCGGGACGGATCAGCTCGTCGACCACGGTGAAGTGGTTGGTGCCGGCGATCACCTCGCAGGTGGCGTCGATGCCGACCTTGCTCCAGCCCTCGGCGATGTCCCGGCTCTGACGCAGGAACTCGCCGCTCTCATCGCCGCCGACGGCGGCGACGAGTCGCCGGCCTTTGGGCGAGGGCGGCCGGAACAGCGGGCTGGCGGCGCGGGCGGTGCCCTTGCTGAGGTGCAGGGCCTCGTTGAGGCTGGTGCCGATCAGCGGCGCGAGGTCGAACAGGCCGCTGATGGCGTAGCCGCACCGCACCAGGTCGGCCGGAACGCCTGGAAAGCTGCCCCAGCTGCGCGCCATCATCTCCGCGGTGAGATGGCCGCCGGCGGAATGGCCGATGACGGTGGGGCGCCTGCCGAGCTTCTTCCAGAGCGCCGCCAGGCAGGCCTGGATCTCGTCGCCGATCTCCATCACCGAGACCTTGGGACAGAGGCTGTAGGAGGGGATGGCGACGGTCACGCCGGCGGCGTTCAGCTCGCGCGCCACGAAAGAGTAGTCCTTGCGGTCGCCGCGCTGCCAGTAGCCGCCGTGGACGTAGACGACGAGCGGCGCGTCCCCATGGTCGGCGTGGAACAGGTCGTAGCGGTGGCGCTCGCCGGGGCCGTAGGCCTGGTTGAGCTCGGTGTTGCCCGCCAGCCGGTAGGCGGCGGCCAGCATGGACCAGCGCTCCGCGATCTCGGGGTGCTCGGGCACGCGCGCCCTGTTGTTGTACTCGGCCTCGTAGTCCAGCACCGCTCTCTTCCCCTCTCGCGTCAAGGCGCCCACCGCCGCCGAAGGCGGGCTCAGCGCTTCGTCCCCAGGTTCACCAAGCTGTCCCTCATATCGGGCAATGGCCGGCAGATCCTGTCAAGTCGGCAGCGCGCCAAGCGGCATCCCGCACCGTGTGGCGTTTGCACCACGGCTTCCTTTCCTTCGTTGTGTACCGCATGGATTGACGCATTGCGGCCCAATGCAGCCGGTTCAATGCTCGTGACGCTCAAGAAGCGCAAGACGGGGTTGCAATGTTGCGTCCGGGTACCGGCCGGGTCGTTGCGGTAGGCCTGCTCGCCCTGATCGTCGCGGGGTGCGCGCATATCGAGCGGCAGGCGGTGCCGGCTTCGCTCGTCTCCCACGCCATGGTTCCGGGGCTGGCCAATGCCCGCTTCTGGGGCGACGAGGTGCCCAAGGATGTCGTCGCCTTCGTGCAGACGCACATGCCGGGCGTGGCGCGGATGGCGTCGAGGCCCGCGCTGGAGATGGGGCGGCCGCTGGTCGAATACCTGGCCCTGTCGGGAGGCGCCGAGGATGGCGCGTTCGGCGCGGGGCTGCTCGTCGGCTGGTCAAAGCGCGGAGACCGCCCGCGGTTCGAGGTCGTCACCGGCGTCAGTGCGGGCGCTCTCATCGCGCCCTATGCCTTCCTGGGGCCGGGCTACGACGCCCAGCTCGCGGAGCTATGGACCACCTTCGATGCCCAGATGGTGGCTACTCCCCAAGTTCTGGCCGGCCTGCTCGGCGCCGAGGCGATCGCCGACACCGCACCGCTGCGCGAGTTGATCGCCAAGCACGTCGATCGCAGGATGCTGAGAGAGATCGCGCACGAGTATCGCGGCGGCCGGCTGCTCATGGTCGGGACGACCAATCTCGATGCGCAGCGCCAGGTGATCTGGAACATGGGCGAGATCGCGGCGGCTGCCGCTCGCGATCCGGAGGCCGCGCAGCTGTTCCGCGACGTGCTGCTGGCATCGGCGTCGATTCCCGGGGTCTTTCCGCCGGTGCACGTCAAGGTGCGCGTGGGCGACCAGGTCTTCGAGGAGATGCACGTCGATGGCGGTCCGACGCGCCAGGTCTTCCTGGCGCCCGCGCAATTCTCGCTCAGGACCTTCGACAGCCTCTATCCGCAACCGCCTGTCCGCCGTGTCTACGTCGTGCGCAACGGCAAGCTTGCGCCCGCGTACGAGGCCGTGCAGCCGAACACGCTCGCCATCAGCGCGAGGTCGCTGTTCACGATCACGAAGAACCAGGGCATCGGCGATATCAACCGCATCTACGCGATGACCCAGCGGGATGGAGCCGAGTTCCGGCTGGCGTCCATTCCGGCAAGCTTCACCGCCGAAAGCAAGCAGTCGTTCGACCCGGCCTATATGAAGGCGCTGTTCGAGGTGGGCTACCGTCTCGGCCTGGGGGGCAAGGCCTGGGTGCGAACGCCGCCTGAGGCGGTGCCGGCGGCGCAGCGCTAGACCGTCCAGGTCGAGGCGAGTCCCCCGCAGCGGGAACCATCATTCGCTGCGGAGAATTGACGCGCTACGGCCGCGACCCCAAGTCTCGAACCCATGCCCCGCTGGCTTGCCACGCGCGTGCTGAGTATCGGTCCGGCTGCCTCGGGTGCCGCGCTGGGCATGGCGCTGTGCCTGCTGGGGCTGGCCCCGCTCGGATGGCGGCTCGGCTGGTGGCACTACGGCTTCGGCCTGTACCGGCTGTTTCCCGCCTCCGGCGCGATGGCCGTGGTCGCGGTCGCGCTCTCCCTCGCCACGCTTGCGCTGGGCAGGTCGAAGCTCGGCCCGGCCGCGCTGGCCACGCTGACGCTCAGCCTCGCGATCGGGGCAAGTCTCCTCTATGCGCCGTTGCACTATGCCCATGTTCGACGAAACCTGCCGCCCATCAACGATATCTCCACGGACGCCGCCGACCGCCCGGCTTTTCAAGCCGTTCTCGCAGCGCGCGCGGCGGAGAGCATCGACCGGACCGATATGCCGGAGCCGCGACTCTCCCGACTGCAGCAGGCCGGCTATCCGGACCTCGCGCCGATCCGCACGGCGCTGCCGACGGGCAAGGCGCTCGGCGAGGCGTTGGCCGTCGCGGAGTCGATGCCGGGCTGGACCATCGTTGCGGTGGATTTGGGCGCCGGGCGCATCGAAGCCAGCCAGCGGAGCCGCTGGTTCGGCTTCACCGACGATATCGCGATCCGGGTTGCCGCCGACGCCGGCGGAAGCCGCATCGACATGCGCTCGGCCAGCCGCAAGGGCACCCGCGACTACGGGGTGAACGCCGCCCGCATCCGCGCGTACATGGCGGCGCTGAAGAGGCGCATCGGCTGAGGCGAGCGCAGATGCGGGTATCCCGACGCGGTGGCGTGCGGAGCGGAGTTTTGCCCGCACATAATGACGACTTTGACAAAAAACTTGCAAAAGCGCGAGGAGAGATTACATGATGTGCACGTAAGTCTGAGGTCACATGCTCTATCTCCTCGAAATCGAGAACTTCTATTCGAGCCGCACCCGGCAAACGGTCGATCTTCGGATTGGCGAGGGAGTTGGCGACGAGCCCGGCAGGTTCGACGCTCTCTTCCCTGGTTCGAAGGAGCGTGCGGCTCGCGTCATCGCTTTCTTCGGGGCCAATGCATCAGGGAAATCCACCGTCCTGAAAGCTCTCGCCTTCATCGGCTGGTTCACCCGAGATTCCTTCCAGCTCGCGCCGAATGCGACGCTGCCATGCGAGCGCTTCAATGATGCCGAAGCGCAGCGCGAACCAATCCGTCTTGCGATCGAATTCAGTGGTCCGCTTGATCTCACGATTGAGGAGGTAGACGACTGCACGCACTACGGGACGTGGCGCTACGAATTGGTGATACAGTGGAATGAGAACCGCTTTGTCGTTGGAGCAGAATCCTTGCGGCAGAGAGCGGGAGGGCGGGGCAAGTGGGTCCGAGTCTTTGACCGCAAGGGCGATAATATTCAGGGCGGAAAAGCATTCGGTCTCGCCGGATACTCCAAGGTCATAGACAAGGTACGCGACAATGCGGGTTTG
>DATMZP010000510.1:0-2027 GCA_035573595.1 Hyphomicrobiaceae bacterium | reverse complement strand
CGAGCAGTACACGCGCAACATGGCCACCGGCGCCTCCCACGCCGATGTCGCCGTCCTGCTGGTGGACGCCCGCAGCGGCGTGAAGGTGCAGACCCGCCGCCACGCCGCCATCCTCGACCTGATGGGCGTGCGCCACGTGGTGCTCGCCGTCAACAAGATGGACCTGGTGGATTGGTCTGAGGCCCGCTTCCGCGCTATCGAGGCGGAGTTCCTCGCCCTGGCGCGCCGCTTCGCCTTCCGCGCTGTCGCGGCCATTCCCGTCTCCGCCGTGCTCGGCGACAACGTCGCGCGCCGGTCGGAGAATATGCCCTGGTACACAGGCCAGTACACGGGCCAGCCGCTGTTCGAGCACCTGCAGCAGGTGCCCGGGCACCAGAATGCGGCGGGCGGCGGCTTCCGCTTGCCCGTGCAGATGGTGGTGCGCGCAGGCCAGGATTTCCGCGGCCTCGCCGGCACCGTCACGTCCGGCGAGATCGCCCGCGGCGCCCAGGTGGTGGATTCCGTCAGCGGCCGCGGCGCCCGTGTGAAGCGCATCGTCACCATGGGGCGCGATCTCGACCGCGCCGGCGCGGGGCAAGCCGTCGTGCTGCAGCTCGACACCGACATCGACGTATCGCGCGGCGCGGTGCTGGCCGCACCCGGCGCGGCGCCACAGGCCGTGCGCAGCTTCGAGGCCCGGCTGGTGTGGCTCTCCGACGAGCCCCTCGACCGCGGCCGCGGCTACCTTCTGCGCACGGCGACCGACCTCGTGCCGGTCACGGCCCTCAATGTCAGTAGCCACCTCGACCTGGCGACGCTGGCAGAGCGCCCGGCCGCCGGCTGCGCCGCCAACGACATCGCGGTGGCGCGCATTCAGATTGGCCGGGCCACCGTGCTGGAGCCGTTCGCCGAGCAGCGCGATACCGGCAGCTTCATGCTGATCGATGCTGTGACAGGCGCCTCGATGGCGGGTGGGGTCGTGGCGCAGCTCCATGCGGTGGCCGCCAAGTCCCCGGCCAGCGCCTTCCGCCTGACCCGCTCACTGTTGAAGCAAGGCGTGGGGGCCGATCTCGGCAACGATGCGGCCTCGGAGCAGGAGCTGCGCCGGCGCGCCGACGAGATCGCGATCCTGCTCCGGGGTGCCGGCGTGGCGGTCGAGCTGGACGACCGCTTGGGGCAATCCGGCCGCGACCCCTCGATCTACTGGTTTGGGGCGGCGGCGGCGCTGTCGTTCGGCTACGCCGCCGCCATTGTCCTCGGGCTGATCTGAGCGGCCATCGCTGCGCCCCGGCTTCGCCCGGCCGCACCCAAGGTGGCCTGGCTCAGGCGCGGATGTCGCGCGAGATGCGGTTGGCGGTCGCTGCGTGCTCGGTGAAGGTGCACAAGGCCAGCGTCGCGAGCTGGCGGCCCTGCCGCTCCCGCGGGTCCGACGTACGCGGGTCCGAGTTCTCCAGGTACGCCGCCGTCAGGTCGCGCAGATGGGCGTGGTTCTCGCACTGGGCCGCGATATAGGCGCGGTCGAAGGCGGTGCCCCTGGAGGCGCTGGTGACCATGTCGAGCACGCCCTTGGCATCGGGGCCCAGCTGCGGCGCCGGGGCGCCGAGGTCGCGCAGGACCGAGATGATGGCCTTGGCCTCCATCAGCTCGTAGCCGGCCAGCTCACGCACGTCGGGCCGGGTGGCCTTGTCCATGGCGGCCTCGCTCGCCATGCGCGACAGCTCGGCCCGGCCGATGGCCTGGGCGGCGTACTGCTGGACGGTCCGCACGGTCGACAGATCGCCCCTGGCCACGGCGGGACGGTTGGGGGAATCGGTTTGCATGCTCTCTCTCTCCACTGCTGGAAGGCGCGTCTGCCGCGCGTTTCGTGCAACCGGCAACGCGCTTAAATCCGCCTCCACGAGGAAGCGCCAGCTCGGGTTATGGAGACGCCGGATGTAGCAATTCTTCCCCGCGGCGTCCTTTGTGGGATTGTACTTAACGGCAAGGTGTCGAAGGTGTCAGACCCTCTGGGCTGCGGTTTTTCTTCCGCCTCGGCACCTTTGGGCTAC
>DATMZP010000509.1:0-2572 GCA_035573595.1 Hyphomicrobiaceae bacterium | reverse complement strand
CTGGTGCCGGCAGGAGAAGCCATCGGCCGCGACGATGGTCTCCGGCGCCGCGCCGCGCACGGCCGGCAGCAGCGACAGCTCCCCCATCGCCAGGGAGACGTCATAGGTCTCCGCGCCATAGCCGAAAGCGCCGGCCATGCCGCAGCAGCTCGACTCCACGGTCTCGACCTGCAGGCCCTCGACCAGGGCCAGGGTGCCCCGCACCGCATCCATGGCCCCGAACGCCTTCTGATGGCAATGACCGTGCAGCAACACCCGCCCCTCCCGCTGCGCGATGGCTCGGGGGACGCGCCCGGCGGCGGCCTCGCCGGCGAGGAATTCCTCGAACAGCAAGCCGCGGGAGGCGAGCGCCTCGGCCTCGGCCCCCGGCAGCATCGCAGGCAGCTCGTCCCTGAGCGTCAACAGGCAGGACGGCTCGAGCCCGACGACGGGCACGCCCCGCGCCAGGGCCGGGCCGGCCGCGGCCAGCAGCCGCCGCGCCTCCGCCCGCGCCTCCTCCACGAGGCCGGCGGAGAGGAACGTACGCCCGCAACACAGGGGGCGCGCGCCGTCGGCGGGGAGCGGGCGCAGCTCGCCGACGCGGTAGCCGAGCCGGCCGAGCACCTCGACGGCAGCCTCCAGATTCTCCGGCTCGAAGTAGCGGTTGAAGGTATCAGGAAACAGCGCCACCTCCCGCACGACGCCGGCGTTTGGCGTCCCCTCCCCCCTTGTGGGGGAGGGACAGGGTGGGGGGGAAGCCCGAGCTTCGGATGTCGTGGTTCCCCCCACCCCTGGCCCCTCCCCACAAGGGGGAGGGGAATCCGCGTGCGGCAAATGGAAAGGCCGTGCCCTCCATCTCGGGAGCGGCCGTGTCGCCGCAAACCCCATCAGCCGCTCCGACAGCCATGCCGCACCGGGAACCGCATCGCGCGCGTTCAGCAGTGCGGCAAGGCGGGCGGCGTAGGGGGCATAGCGCGGCAGATAAGCCACCGTCCGGTCGCGCAGGGAGAGGCCGCGGCGGGCGTTGGCGGCGGCCAGCACCTCGATCTTCATCTTCGCCATGTCGACGCCGGTGGGGCACTCGCGGCGGCAGCCCTTGCAGGAGACGCAGAGCTTCATCGTCTCCAGCATGTCGTCGGAAGAGAGCGCATCCCGCCCCAGCTGGCCGGAGATGGCGAGACGCAGCGAGTTGGCGCGCCCACGCGTCACGTCGCGCTCGTTGCCGGTGACGCGGAACGAGGGGCACATCACGCCGGCCGCCTGCTTGCGGCACTCGCCGTTGTTGTTGCACATCTCGACGGCGCCCTGGAACCCGCTGCCGGCGCCGACGTAGCCCGACCAGTCCAGCGCCGCCTTCATCTCGGGCACGCGGTAGTCCGGCTTGAAGCGGAACAACGAACGATCGTTCATGCGGGGAGCACGCACGATCTTGCCGGGATTGAGAACGCCGGCGGGGTCGAGCCGGTCCTTCACCTCCTCGAACAGGCGCACCGTCCTGGCCCCGTACATGCGCTCGTGGAACTCGGAGCGCACCAGGCCGTCGCCGTGCTCGCCCGAGTGCGAGCCCTTGTACGCGCGGACCATGTCGAACGCCTCCTCGGCGATGGCGCGCATGGTGCGGGCATCCTGCTCCAGCTTGAGGTTCAGCACGGGGCGCACGTGCAGGCAGCCCACCGAGGCGTGGGCATAGAAGGTGCCGCGCGTGCCGTGCTTCTCGAACACGGCGTTCAGGCGCTCGGTGTAGTCGGCGAGATGCTCCAGGGGCACCGCGCAGTCCTCGATGAAGGACACGGGCTTTCCCTCAGACTTCATCGACATCATGATGTTGAGGCCCGAGGCGCGCACCTCCCACACCGCCTTCTGGCCCGCCGCGTCCGACACCTTCACCACGGCGCCAGGGTGGCCCAGATCGGCCATCAGCTCGTCCAGTCGCTCCAGCCGGCGCTCATTCTCGGCCTGGTCGTCCTCGGCGAACTCCACGAGCAGCAGCGCGTCGGGCTGGCCGCGCACGTACGCCTCCATCACGGGGCGGAACATGGCGATGTCGCGGGCGAGCTCGATCAGGGTGCGGTCCACCACCTCCACGGCCACTGGCCCCAGCCTGACGATGTGCCGGGTCGCCTCCATGGCCTTGCGGAAGGTGGCGAAGTGGCAGATGCCGAGCGCCTTGTTCTTGGGCAGCGGTGAGAGCTTCAATTCGATGCGGCGCGAGAGCGCCAGCGTGCCCTCCGAGCCGCACAGCAGCGTGGCCAGGTTGACCGGCCCCGCGCCCGGCACCAGCGCATCGATCAGGTAGCCGCCGACGCGCCGCGATACCTCCGGGAAGGCGTGCGCGATGTGCTCCGCCTCGCGGCGGCCCAGGGCCAGGAGATCGCGGAACAGGGCGATATTGGCCTCGACGTCATCGCGCGCGTTGACGGGATTCCCCTCCCCCTCGTGGGGAGGGGTCAGGGGTGGGGGGACTCCCGATCTGTCAGCTTCGGGATTCCCCCCCACCCTGTCCCTCCCCCACAAGGGGGGAGGGGACCCTGTGGCGAGGTTGTGCCCTACTTCCGCGAAGCGCGCCGCCGTCCCGTCGGCCAGGATCGCGTCG
>DATMZP010000508.1:0-2951 GCA_035573595.1 Hyphomicrobiaceae bacterium | reverse complement strand
GCACCAGATCGTCACCAACGACATGCTCAACGGCGAAGTGATCCGGCTGGACGGGGCGATTCGCCTGGCACCGAAGTGATCGTCGCTGGCCAATGAAAAGGGCCAGCATCTGCTGGCCCTTCTTGTTGGCGCTTGCAGCGTTAGGCCGTCACCTGCGCTTCGCATACAGCGACCACAGGCGCGCCAGGTCGGCGGTGCCGTCGGTGCCGGTGACGCCACGCAGCGTGCTCTGCGCCTTGGCGTTGTCGCCGGCCACCAGCTGCGCCACCGCCAGGTGCAGCTTGGCGTCCTCGGCGCGCTTGAGGCTGCCCTTGGCGATGCCCTGCTGCATCAGCTGCAAGCCCTTTTGCTTGTCGCCCGCGTACACCAGGTTCATGCCCGCGTTGACCAGCGCCGTGCCGTCCTTGGCCGCCTGCGCCTCGGCGATGTTGGCCGCCTGGTTGGCCTTGTCTTCCTCGAGCTTCTTGGCCACCAGGTCGCGCAGCCGCTTGTGCCGCTCGGCCTCCGCCCCCTGGCCCAGCACGTTCGCCGCGAAGCCCTTGTCCAGCACCTGCTTGGCCTCGGCCGGCGAGCCCGCCTGCAGCGCCAGCTGCGCCATCTCCATGTAGTCACCCGGCTTGCTCAGCGTGTCCGTGGCCAGGCCCAGCCGGTACGTGTCCAGCGCCAGGCGGTCGCTGAAGTTGGGCTTGCGCTGCAGGCGGCTCAGCAGGTCGACCCAGTACTCCTTCTTCGGGTAGTACGTCACCAGCCGCTCCAGCGCCCACACGTAGCCGTTGGTGTCGTTCATCTTCAGCGTCGCGTTGACCAGCAGCTTGAGCCGGTCCTCGCCCGGCGCCTGCCCGCTCTTCTCGGCCTGCTGGATCTCGGTGGTCAGCTCCTTGGCCGCCCCCGCGAAGTCGCCCGCCAGGTACTGGCTCTGGATCAGCAGCGTGCGGATCGCCCCGCTCGTGCCGCCTTCCTTGAAGTAGCGCTGCCCCCAGTGCATCGCCTTGGCGTAGTCCTTGGCCCGGTAGTAGCCGCCGGCCAGGCTTTCGATCATGCGCAGCCGCTCCGCACCGCTGACCTGCCCCGAGATCGCCTCGAACGACTTGGCGGCCGTCTCCACGTCGCCCGCGCCGCTCGCGGCGGCCAGACGCATGCGCTCGATCAGCTGCGCCTCGCCCGCGCTCTTGCCGCCCACCGCATCGGCCTCGCGCACCTTGGCCAGCGCCTCCTTGAAGCGCTGCGCCTTGATCAGCTCCTGCGCCGCCTGCAGCGGCTTGCCCACCTCCGGGCGCACCGCCTGCGCCTGCGCGGCGGCGGGCACGCCCAGCGCCGCGCCCAGCACGATGGCCGCGGCCATCCGGGTCAATCCTTGTCGCATAGCACCCTTACTTGACGAACTGCTCGTTGCCCACCATCCCGAGCTTGGTCACGCCCAGGCGCTGCGCGCTGGCCAGCACCGTGGCCACCGACTTGTACTCAACGAGCTTGTTCGGGCGGATGTGCACCTCCGGCTGGTCTGGAATGGCCGCCGTTTGTGCCAACTTGTTTTCCAGCGCCGCCCGATCGGGCAACGCCTCGCCGTTCCACAGCACCGTGCCGTCGAAGTCGATGTCGATGGTCACCACCACCGGCTCCTTGGTCGGCGGCGGCGGGTTGCCCGCGGGCATGTTCAGGTTCACCGAGTGCAGCTGGATCGGGATCGTGATGATCAGCATGATCAGCAACACCAGCATCACGTCGATCAGCGGCGTCGTGTTCATCTCCACCATCACGTCGGGCTCACCCCCGCCGCCCGAGCCTACGTTCATTCCCATTGCTCAATCCTTTACGGCTAGCCGCGCGGCGGCGGCTCGGTCACGAACGAGATCTTCTGGATGCCCGCGCGCTGGCACGCGAACACCACCCGACCCACCGACTCGTAGCGGCTCTTCTCATCGCCCCGGATGTGGATCTCCGGCTGCGGCGTCAGCACCGACACCTTCTTCAGCCGCTCCACCAGCGCGTTGTTGTCCGCCACCGCCTGCGCGTTCCAGTACACGTCGCCGTCCTTCGTCACCGAGATCTCGATGTTCTCCGGCTTCGTCACCCGCGCAATGTTGGTCTCCTTCGGCAGCGACACCGCCGCCGTCTGCGTCACCACCGGCACCGTGATCAGGAAGATGATCAGCAGCACCAGCATCACATCCACCAGCGGCGTCGTGTTGATGCTGGAGACGACCTCGTCGTCGTCCCCGTCTCCACTGCCCACGTTCATTGCCATCGCGTTGCTCCTTCGCTCAGGAGTTCGTCGCGATCAGCGGCTGCCGCCGCGCAGCGTCGAGCGGCTGCCCAGCAGCACGCCGTGCAGGTCCGCCCCGAAGCTGCGCACCGACTCCATCGTCACCTTGTTGCGGCGCACCAGCCAGTTGTAGCCCAGCACCGCAGGCACCGCCACCGCCAGGCCGATCGCCGTCATGATCAGCGCCTCGCCCACCGGGCCCGCCACCTTGTCGATCGACGCCTGCCCTGCAATGCCGATCGCGGTGAGCGCGTGGTAGATGCCCCAGACGGTGCCGAACAGGCCCACGAACGGCGCGGTGGAGCCCACCGTCGCCAGGAACGCCAGGCCATCCTGCAGGCGGCTTTGCACATCGTCGACCGCGCGCTGCACGCTCATCGTGACCCAGCTGTTGCGGTCGATGTGCTCGGTCAGCGCCCCTTCGTGGTGGGCGTCGGCATCGATGCCGCTCTCGGCGATGAAGCGGAAGGCGCTGCCCTCCTTCAAGGTCTTGGCCGCGTCGTTCAGGCTCGAGTGCTTGAAGAAGCCCTTGCGCGCGGCGCGCGCTTCGGCCGCGATCTTCAGGCTCTCGTACAGCTTGGTCACGAGGATGTACCAGCTGCCCATGCTCATGATCACAAGAATGATCAATGTGCCCTTTGCGACGAAGTCACCCTGAGCCCAAAGTGCACCCAAGCCGTACGGGTTG
>DATMZP010000507.1:0-8100 GCA_035573595.1 Hyphomicrobiaceae bacterium | reverse complement strand
CATGCGCCGCGCAATGGCGTAGCCGCGGTCCGGGCTCGCGGTGAAGACGGCGCCGGAGAGGCCGTAAGTGCTGTCATTGGCCTTTCGGATGGCGTCGTCCTCGTCGGTGTAGGTGATGACCGACACCACGGGTCCGAAGATCTCCTCCTGGAAGATCTTCATGTCGGGCTTCACGTCGACGAACACCGTGGGCTCGACATAGTAGCCCTTGTGGAGGTGTCTCGGTCGCCCACCGCCGCAGGCGAGCCTGGCGCCCTCGCTGCGTCCGGCCGCGATGTAGCCCTGCACCCGGTCGAGCTGCCGGGCCATGGTGAGCGGGCCCATTTGCGTATTCGGATCGAACGGGTCGCCGACCTTGATGTTGGAGACAGCGCCGACGTACAGGTCCAGAAACTCCTGCTTCCTCGACTCCGGCACCAGGATGCGGGTGAGCGAGAAGCACACCTGGCCGGTGATCGGCATGGTGTAGACCATCAGCGGCGGTAGCGCCGCCTTGAAGTCGGCGTCGTCGAGCAGGATGGCGGCCGACTTGCCGCCCAGCTCCAGGCTCACGCGTGCGAGGCGCTCCGCGCAGACGGCGGCGATGTGCTTGCCGGCGGCGGTGCTGCCCGTGAAGGCGACTTTGTCGATGCCCTGATGGCGCACGAGGTAGTCGCCGCTCTCGCGGCCCGCCGGCACCAGGTTGAAGATGCCGGCCGGCAGCCCCGCCTTCTCGATGCACTCGGCCAGGATATAGGCCTCCAGCGGCGTCTCGGGCGAGGGCTTCGACACGATGGTGCAGCCGGCAGCGAGGCCTGCCGCCACCTTGTAGGAGAGCAGCACCAGCGGCGCGTTCCACGGCGTGATGGCGGCGCAGACGCCCACCGGCTCCTTCACCACCTTCACCTTGCCGCCGTCGTCGCGCTTTCTCTCGTCCACGAACGGATAGGTCTCGGCGAGGTCGGCATAATAGTTGAACAGCGTCGGATTTTGGCCCACCAGCTTCTTGGTGAGCATGATCGGCGCGCCCACCTGCAGGGTCCAGGAGTAGGCGATGTCGTCGAGCCGCTGCGCCAGCAGGTCGGCCACCTTGCGCAGGTAGGGGGCGCGCTCGGACGGGGCCATGCGCGGCCAGGGGCCGCTGTCGAAGGCCTCGCGGGCGGCAGCCACGGCGCGGTCCATGTCGGCTTGGCTCGCCTCCGGGTAGCTCAGGATGCGCTCCTCGGTGACGGGCGAGATCACGTCGAGCTTGCGATTGGAGAGCGGCTCCACCCACTTGCCGCCGATGAAGAACTTCTCCGGCGCCTTGGGCTGGGCGGCGATCTTGGCCGTCACGTTCATGTCGGTGTCCTTGTCCGTGATCATCACCTCCAGGAGCCGCGGCCCCTTCTCGGCGAGCATGGTCCTAAGCACGTCGGCCAGCTCGCTGCCGCGGGCGCAGCGGGCGGCGCGCACGCCCTGGCCCTCCGCGATCTTCACGAAATCGACGTGGCCGATGTCGACGCCGTCGATCCGCTTGGGCTGGCTCCTGGCGGCGATGGCCTCCAGCACGCGGTAGCCGCCGTTGTTGAGGATGATGACGAGGATGTCGGCGTCGTACTCGGCAGCCGTCCACAGCGACTGGATGGTGTAGAGGCTCGACCCGTCGCCCACCACGCAGATGACGGACTTCGCCGGGTTGGTGAGGGCCGCGCCTACGCCGGCGGCCAGACCGAAGCCGAGGCAGCCGCTGGCGGTGGCGAGGAAGCTGTTCGGCCGCAGAATCGGGAAATGGTCGTGCAGGGCGTCGTGGGAGCTCGGCGCCTCTTCGGCCAGGATGCTGTCGGGCGACCGCAGCTCGCCGAGGGTCTGATAGAAGAAGTCGTTGGTGATGCCGAAGGTCTGGGGTACGCGCGGCGCCTTGGGCCGCGCCGGCTCGGTGCGGATGCTGCGCTGCCGCACGCAGGCGGCGAGGCCCTCCGCCGCCAGCCGCGTGTTGGAGAGCATTGCGGAGCCGACGGCCGCGCCCGCGGTCTGCCTGGGATCGTCGGTGATCAGATGGAGATCGGCGCCGTCGGGAATGTGATCGTCTGTGCCGGGGAAGTGATAGGTGAAGACCGGCGCACCGAGCACCAGCACGAAGTCCGCCCCCTTCAAACAGCTCACGAGGCCGGGCTGCACGGCCGGCAGGAAGCCGGCGAACAGCGGATGGCTCTCCGGGAAGCTGGCGCGGGGCGACTTCGGGCTCGCCCAGACCTTGGCCTGCAACCGCTCGGCCAGCCGCACGGTGGCCTCCCAGGCGCCGTCGCTGTCGACCACGGGACCGACGACGATCACGGGCTCGCGTGCCGCGTCGAGCTTGCGGGCCAGCTTGTCCAGAGCCTCCGGCGCGGGCGCGAAGCTGGAGACGATCTCGCGCTCGGGCAGCGGCGCGGCGATCTCGTCCCAGTCGGAGAGCGGCACCGACACCAGCACGGGGCCGCGCGGCGGCTGCATGGCGATGTAGTAGGCCTTGGCGATGGCGGCCGGCACGTCTGCCGCGCGCGCCGGCTCCGTCGCCCACTTCACGTAGGGCTTTGGCAGCTCCGCGGGGCTCTCGTTGAACAGGAACGGGTCGTACGGCAGCAGCGAGCGCGACTGCTGGCCGGTGACGATCAGGAGCGGCGCGCGGTCGCGGTAGGCCGTGTAGATGGCGCCCATGGCATGGCCGAGGCCGGCGGCCGAGTGCAGGTTGATGAACTGGGCCTGCCCGGTGATCTGGGCGCAGCCGTCAGCCATGAACACCACGCACGCCTCCTGCAGGCCGAGCACGTAGGAGAAATCCTCCGGCAGGTTGGCGAACATCGGAATCTCGGTGGAGCCCGGATTGCCGAAGATGCGGGTCATGCCCTGCCGGCGCAGGAAGTCGAAGACGACCTCGCTGACGGTCCCGGAGCGCAGCCGGGTGCCGCGCACGAAGTCTCGATCGATGCGGTTCAATGTCTCCTCCCTGGGCAGCCGCCGCATTGCTCACACAGGTATGAGGCGGGGAGCGGCTGAGAAAGCGCATGGGCAAGCGCCGGTTGGGCGCGATCTTGGCACGTCGAGTCCTGTCTTGGAATTGGTCAATATCGAGTAAAGTCATGACGGGACGGCATGGCTTCGCCTGCCGAGCGGCGGTGGGACGTCAACCGTTCGGATGACGCGTCGCATGGCAGCGTCGGGCACGGTTGGACAGCCATCTGTTGCCGCCCTGTCAGCCCAGGGTGCGCTCAAGCTCGTCTTGGCATCGATTATCATGTAAATGCAGTGCAGCGGCACGTTGGGAGGGCAACATGCGGCGGATACTGGCGTGGGCGGTGAGCAGCGTTTTTCTGGCCGGCGCGGTTTTCATGCAGCTGCCGGCTCAGGCGCAACGGGGGGAAGTCGACCAGCACCAGAAGGCTGCAGAGCTCGTCCGCCTCTGGGAACAGCTTCCGCAAACGCGCGATCCTGCGGAGCTCATCGCGGGGGCCGAGCGGGCACTGAAGCTGGAGGGCGAGCTCGGCACGTGGCCTCTCCCGGTCACACGGGATGAGGCGCGGGCCCGCCTTTGGCGGTGGGTCGGGCAGGGCTACGCCGAGCGCAGCGGCGGCAAGGCCGAGGACCTCAAAGCGGCGATCGCCGCTTACGAGCGCGCCTTGGAAACGGTCACGCGCGGCAAGGCACCCAAGGACTGGGCCTTGCTGCAGGCCGACTTGGCCGACGCCTACTGGGCGCTCAGCCCGGTGGGCGATCGCACGGAGACCGTCGAGAAGGCGATTGCCGGCCGCGAGGCGGCGCTCACGGTGCTCAATCGGCAGGAGTCACCCCTGGAATGGGCGGAGGTGCAGATCAACCTCGGCCTCGCGTACCAGGGTCGCATCCGGGGAGAGCGCGCCGACAATCTGGAGAAAGCGATCGCGGCTTACGAGATTGCGCTCACGGTCCTCACGAGGGACGCCAACCCGCATGCGTGGTCTGCGACGCATGACAACCTAGCCACCGCCTACCGGGACCGCGTGCGCGGCGAACCGGCGGACAATCAGGAGAAGGCGATTGCCCACTACGAGGCAGCGCTCACTGTCAGAACGCGCGAGGCTTTCCCGACGGAGTGGGCTTCTACGCAAGCCAATCTGGGCTTCGCTTATTCGAACCGCATCCGCGGCGACCGCGCGGAGAACCTGGAGAAGGTCATATCCTCCTACGAGGCCGCTCTTACGGTCAGAACGCGCGAGGCAAGCCCGAGCGATTGGGCGTGGACGAAGGACAGTCTCGCCACGGCCTATCGCAACCGCATGCGCGGGGAGCGTGCCGAAAACCAGGAAAAGGCGATCGCCCTCTACGAGGCGGCGCTCACCGTCAGAACGCGCGAGGCCTTCCCGACGGATTGGGCTCTCGCGGAGGCCAATCTGGCTCTCGTGTACGCGGAGCGCCTCCGCGGCGACCGGGCGGACAACCTGGAGAAGGCCATTGCCGCCTACGAGGCGGCGCTGACCGTCAGCTTGCGCGAGACCCTGCCGCAAAACTGGGCGTGGACTCAGCACAATCTCGCGCTCGCTTACGTGGATCGTATCCAAGGTGACCGGGCTCAGAATCTGGAAAAGGCGATTGCCCTATACGAGTCAGTCCTCACGGTCCGCACGCGCCAGGCCTTGCCGCAAGATTGGGCGACAACCCAGCACAGCCTGGGCGTCGCCTATTTCAACCGCGTTCTCGGCGAGCGCGCCGACAACTTCGAGAAATCGATCGAGCATCTGGAAGCGGCCCTCTCAGTGAGGGACCGGGTCGCCAACGCCGCAGAGTGGGCGGACAGCCAGCTCAAGCTCGGGCTCGCGTTCGGCATGCGCCCCAAGGGGGAGCGCGCAGACAATCTGGAACGGGCGATTGCCGCAAGCGAGACTGCCCTCAGCGTGCTCACGCGGGAGGCCATTCCCGACGACTGGGCGCACGCGCACTCCACACTCGCCGTCTTTTATTCCGCCCGCATCCGCGGGAAGCGAGCGGAAAATGAGGAACAGGCCATCGCTCATCTCAACTTGGCGCTCCAGACGCTGTCACGCGAGACATTCCCGTATGAATGGGCCACCGCCCAAATCGCCCTCGGGTCTGCCCACCAGGAGCGTATTGCGGGCAACCCGGCAGAGAACCTGGATCGCGCGATCGAGCACTTCGAGGCTGCGCTCACGGCGATGACGCGCGATGCCTACCCGTACGCCTGGGCCCTCGTCAAAATGCAGATCGGCCTTGCGCGTTCGAAGCAGGCCAGGGGCGACATGCAGGCCGCCATCGCCGCCTCCGAAGAGGCACTTGGCGTGTTCACGCGCGAGCGGTTCCCCAACGAGTGGGGAACGGTGCAGGGCAGCCTCGGCACGGCATACCTCGACTCGACGCACGGGGACCGGCAGGCCGCCGTTTCAAAGGCCATCTCTTATCTCGAGGCGGCCCTCTCGGTGCAGACGCGCGAGAGCTCGCCGCGCGAGCACTTGCGCCTGGCACGCGCACTCGGAGCCGCCCTCTCGGAGCAGGGCGAGTGGCAGCGGGCCGCGTCCGCCTACAGGGAGGCGCGCGAGACCTTCCTGCTGCTGTTCGCCCAGGGACTCGACGACACGGCCGCGGCGGCGCTGATCGGCGAGGCCGGGCCGCTGTTCGCAGAGGCCGCCTATGCCGCAGTGCAGCAAGGCGAGACCGAGGCGGCGCTGGCGCTCGTCAGCGAGGGCCGTGCGCGGCTGATGGACGCCGCCTTGAAGCTGCAGAGCCTCCCCCTGCCCGCCGACAAGCGCCGCCGCCTCGACGAGGTGCGTACCGGCATCCATGAGGCGGAGCGCGCGGTGGAGGCGATGCAGGGTGCCGATCGGGCGGCGGCGGTGGAGAGGCTCGTCGGCCTGCGACAGGAGCTGCTGGGCCTCGCCAGCGAGGCGTCCGCGGGCCAGACGACGGCGCGCGGCTCGGCGCTGGCCCAGGCGCGCGCCCTCGCCAGCAAGGCCGGCGCGGTGGCGGTGCCCATCGTGACCAGGCTGGGCGGGAAGATCCTGATCGTCGCCGGTGTCGGGCCCTCTGGGTCTAACACCTTGACTCAACGCAGGAATTCGGCACCGGCCACGTCAAAGGCCAAGACCAAGGCCGGAGCTGCGGTGTCAGACCCGGAGGGTCTGACACCGGGTCTGACACCTGTCGACATGCCCGAGCTCACCACGACTGCGCTCCAGGCTTTGGTGCAGGGCACCGGATCGAACGACGGGTGGACCTACGCCTATAGCATCAACCTGCTCCCGGACGATCTGCTCGACCAGGGCTGGCCGCTATGGATGGCCGCCATCGACGGCCTCGGCCCCGACCTGTGGCGCCTGCTCGGCGCCCGGCTGGACGCCGCCTTGAAGGAGGCGGGCGTGAAGGGCGGGGCGCGGCTCATCTGGCTGCCGACGGGCGGCCTCGGCATCCTGCCCCTCGGGCTTGCCCAGGACCCGGCCAGCAAGCGGCGGCTGGCCGACACCTACGAGATCGTCTACGCCCCGAGCCTCGATGCACTCGCCTCCGCCCAGGGCCGGATTGCGGGCCGCGCGCCCGCCACGCTCGCCGCCATCGTCAACCCGACCGGGGACCTGCCGGCCGCCGCGCAGGAAGGCAAGGCGGTGGCCTCGCACTTCGCCGCCGAGGCGCGCACGGTGCTGGAGGGGGCGGATGCCACGCCCGAGGCGGTGCTGGCGGCCCTCAAGGGCCGGAGCTACTGGCACTTCGCCTCGCACGGCACCTTTGACTGGAAGGACGCGCGCCAGTCGGCGCTGGTGATGAGCGGCCACCAGCGGCTGAGCGTCGGCCGGCTGCTGGACGCCGGCGATCTCGGTCGGCCGCGCCTCGTGGTGCTCTCGGCCTGCGAGACCGGGCTCTCCGACATCAATCGCAACCCCGACGAGTTCATCGGCCTGCCCGGCACGTTCACGGCGCTGGGCGCGGCGGGCGTGCTCGGTAGCCTGTGGCCGGTGGCGGATACTGCCACCGCGTTGCTGGTCGCCAAGTTCTACGACCTGCACATGGTGGTCCGCCTGGCCCCGCCCGCGGCGCTGCGGCACGCCCAGCTCTGGCTGCGCAACGCCATCAGCGCCAGCCTGATCACCTACGCCCGAAACGCCGCCAGGCAGGGCCGCCTCGACGGGGCGCAGGTGGCCGCCATCGAGGAGGACCTGAGCGCCGACGGGCTCCGCCGCGCACGCAAGGCGCCGCCGCTCGTTTTGCCGGCGCCCTCTCCGGCAACCGGCGCAAGGGAGAAGGCCTCCCAGAAGGCCTCCCCGGGCGCCAACAGCCTCCCGCGGCCCTACGGACACCCCTACTACTGGGCGGGGTTCATCTATACGGGGCTGTAAGTTCTTCGCTGGCTTGGACCCCGGCTACACCAGCCGGCTCTGCTCCACCGCGGCGGCGATGAACGACTTGAACAGGGGGTGCGGGTCGAAGGGGCGGGATTTCAGCTCGGGGTGGAACTGCACCCCAATGAACCAGGGGTGGTCGGGGATCTCGACGATCTCGGGCAGCAGGCCGTCGGGCGAGAGGCCGGAGAAACGCAGGCCGGCCTCCTCCAGGCGCTCGCGGTAGCGCGTATTCACCTCGTAGCGATGACGGTGACGCTCGGAGATGCGGGCGGCGCCGTAGATGCGGGCGACGCGGCTGTCTCCGGCCAGCATCGCCGGGTAGGCGCCGAGCCGCATGGTGCCGCCGAGATCGCCGCCCTGTCTGCGCGTTTCCAGCTCGTTGCCGCGCATCCATTCCGTCATCAGGCCGACCACCGGCTCGGCGCACGGGCCGAACTCGGTGGAGCCCGCGCCGGCGAGGCCGACGAGGTCGCGCGCGACCTCGATCACCGCCATCTGCATGCCGAAGCAGATGCCGAAATAGGGCACCTTGCGCCTCCGCGCGAAGCGTGCGGCCAGGATCTTGCCCTCCGAGCCGCGCTCGCCGAAGCCGCCCGGCACCAGGATGCCGTGCACGTCGCCAAGATAGGGCGCCGGGTCGCCGCCCTCGAACACCTCGCTCTCGATCCACTCCAGCCGGACGCGCACCCGATTGGCGATGCCGCCGTGCAGCAGCGCCTCGTTGAGCGACTTGTAGGCATCCTTCAGCCCCGTGTACTTGCCGACGATGGCGATGGTC
>DATMZP010000506.1:0-2264 GCA_035573595.1 Hyphomicrobiaceae bacterium | reverse complement strand
CTTTCGCGCCGCGCGACATATGGGCGGCCAGCGATCCGCCCCCGGAGCCGTCCAAGGAGAAACCGAAGCCCAAGCCCAAGAAGAAGGAGAAGGATAGCTCCCTCAACCAGGACCAGATCTACAGCCTGGGCTACTGGCAGGCCAAGGCCGGCAACTATGACGCCGCCCTGGCGACCCTGCGGTCGGCGGCCAACCAGGACGACCCGCGCGTACAGACCATGATCGGCTTCACGCTGCGCAAGCTGGGCCGGGTGGACGAAGCCTTCGGCTACTACTTCAAGGCGGTCGCCAACCGCCCCGATGCCACCACCACCCGCCAGTACCTCGGCGAGGCCTATCTGCAGATCGGCGATCCGGCCCACGCCAGGGAGCAGCTGGCCGAGATTGCCAAGCGCTGCGGCACCGCCTGCGAGGACTATGTGGCGCTGGCGGAGGAAATCGCGAAGTACGATCGCCGCACATAGCATCGTAGGGTGGGTTAGCGCCGAAGGCGCGTAACCCACCATCTATCGGCCATCAACGATCGGCCCCAACGGTGCGTTACGCGCTTCGCGCTAACGCACCCTACGGCCATCGGACGGCTCTCCGTCAACGGCCCGAAGCCCCGCCGGCGCTCACTCCGGTGGGTGGCGCCGCCCGGACCGTAAAGGCGCGGCCTCGGTGGAGAGCGTCCGCAGGAACGCCACGAGATCGGCCCTCTCCCGCGGACTCAGCCGGAGTGCCCGGTTCATGCTGGGCGCCAGCCCCAGCCTGGCGACGAACCGGCCGGCATAGTGCGCCACCACGGCGGCGAGCGTCGGCACGGAGCCGTCGTGCATGTAGGGGGGCGTGTGGGCGGCCTCCCGCAGGCTCGGGGTTTTGAAGGCCCTGAGGCCCGGCGTGCCGCCAGGAACGGCGCCGCGACCCGGGTCGGCGCCCCGCAACCCGATGTCGTGGAAGCGATCGTCGGTAAAGCGCCAGCCGGCGTGGCAGAGCATGCAGGCGGCCTTGCCGGTGAATAGGCGGAAGCCTCGCACCTCCGCCTCGCTCAGCGCCCCGGCATCGCCCTCGATCCAGGCATCGAACCGGGTCGCGGGCGAGACGAGCGAGCGCACGTAGGCCGCCAGCGCCTTCGCCACCGCATCCTGCGAGACCGGCGCCTTATCGCCGAAAGCCGCCCTGAACAGCCCGGCAAGCTCGACGTCCGCCCCCAGCCTCGCGAGGATGGTCGGCCAGTCCCCGCCCATCTCGTCCGCGGCCTCGATAGGCTTGCGCACCTGCTCTTCAAGCGACGCCGCGCGGCCGTCCCAGAAATAGTGCTTGCTCCAGGCGAGGTTCCACAACGAAGGCGTGTTGCGCCGCAACGGGGCGCCCGACACGGCCTTGGCACGCCGCCGCCCGTCCGTGAAGGCCAGCTCGGTCCGGTGGCAGCTGGCGCAGGAGCGCTCGCCGCTGCCCGACAGGCGGGGGTCTGCGAACAGGCGGGCGCCCAGGGCGATCCGGTCCAGCGCCATCGGATTGTCGGCGGGAGCCGGCGGCGAGCCTGTCGGCCGGCGGAACACCGGGCGCCAGGGCGCGGCTGCGTCATCGGCTCGCACCTCCAGCGGCAAAAACAGGCAGGCCAGCACGGCCCACAGCAGGACCGAGGGCAAACCCGGCAGCGCGCCGACGCTGCAGCGTGGCGCTCCTGTGGCAATCGTGTGGGCCAATCCAGCCCGAATTTCGTGCAGCTTGCGCAAGCGGGGCGCACTCCAGAGCGGCATCGGGGCAGTCTGCAGGCAGATTCGCCCCTCCCGATGGCATGCCGATGGCACGGCCCTGCGGCTGGCATGGGGGTTGCTGTGCATGCCGGCCGACTCCTATGTGCCGCCGCGGGACCGCGCGGGCGGCGGTGTTCCGGCGCGGCGCGCGCGGGGGCGGCCGCCACCATCCGCCCGTCGTCCGCCCAACCGCCCAGGTACCGTCACATGAACCGGCGTCCCCGCAGTCTGCCGCGCCGGCGCAAGGCGCGCCCCCCTATCGTCCCGACCGCCGATTTACCGTGGCGTAAGCCGCGGCTCGGTGCCGTACTGTCGCGGGCTGTAGCCATTCTGCGCTCAACCGGGCGGCGGGCGAGCAACGGCGCCGCCGTCGCCGCGGGCATATCGAAGCAAAACGCAAGCCAGGGAGCACGAAGACCGATGACGCGCGAAGACCTGACCGAGAAGATCCTCGACATCAAGCGCGAGAAGGGCTGGAGCTGGAGGTTCATCACCGACGCCATCGGCGGCATGTCGCCGGTGCTG
>DATMZP010000505.1:0-2414 GCA_035573595.1 Hyphomicrobiaceae bacterium | reverse complement strand
TTCATGACGTCCTCGTCGGCGCAGGTGGCGGCCATCCGCGCCGAGCGCGCGCACATCCAGTTCCGCGGCTTCAGCCCGGCGGACCGCGAGAGCCTGGTGCAGGCGCTGGGGCCGAAGATCACCGTGCAGGAGAGCCCGTGGGACTGCTCGATGCTGGTGGCCATGAACCACGAGCGCAAGCCGTTCGACGACAAGCGCGTACGCCGCGCGCTCACGCTGGCGCTCGACCGCTGGGAGGCCTCCAAGAGCCTGTCGCGCATCGCGGTGGTCAAGGAAGTCGGCGGGATCCAGGTGCCGGGCACGCCGTGGGCCACGCCCACCGAGGAGCTGGTGAAGCTGGCCGGCTACGGGCGCGACATCGCCGCCAGCCGGGCCGAGGCGAAGCGGCTGCTGAAGGAGGCCGGCGTCCCCGAGGGCTTCGCGTTCACGTTCAAGAATCGAGGCATTCCGCAGCCGTACGAGCCGCTCGGCATCTGGCTGATCGACCAGTGGCGGCAGATCGGCCTCAACGTCAAGCAGGAGACCGTGGAGGCGTCCGCACACCATCCGATGCTGCGCCGCGGAGACTTCGAGGTCGCCATGGACTTCCAGTGCAGCTACGCGATCGAGCCCGATCTGGACATCGACAAGTTCCAGTCCGTCGGCCTCTCGGACCGTAACTTCGCCCGCTACAAAGACCCGGTGCTCGACGAGCTGTTCCTGAAGCAGGCCCGGGCCACCGATCCCGAGGAGCGCAAGCGCCTCCTGCGCGCCTTCGAAAAACGGGTGCTCGACGAGGAAGCGCACTACTTCTACACGCTGCAGAACCACCGCATCATCCCGCACTCGAGCAAGCTCCGGGGCTGGACCATCACCCCCGCCCACTTCCTGAACCAGCAACTCGACACCGTATGGCTAACTGAATAATGACACCCTGCAAAACCGGAGGGGACGGGGGAACCCTTTGAGGGTTCCCTTGCAAGAACCGGAGGGGAAGGGGGAACCCTGCTAGGGTTCCCCTCCAATAAGGAGAGTCCGAATGGCCAAATACAAAGTCGCGACGCCCGGAGGCACCACGTACGGCGGCCCCGCCACCTACGACTACGAGATGGAGGCGCTGACGCCGCTCGGGGCGGAGATCGTCGAGATCGACACCAAGGACGAGGCCGAATTCGCCAAGGCCGCGCACGACTGCGACGCGCTCTACGCCAAGGGCCGGTCGATCACGCGAAAGATGATCGACGGCCTGGACCGCTGCAAGATCATCGCGCTGGGCAGCGTCGGCGTCGACTCCGTCGACATCGCCGCCGCCACGGCCAAGGGCATCCCCGTCACCAACGTACCCGACACCTTCATCGAGGAAGTGGCCGACCACGCGATGACGCTGATCCTCGGCACCTTCCGCCGCCTCGTCGTGCAGGACAAGCTCGTGCGCGAGGGCCGCTGGAAGGAAGGGCGGCCGATGCTCTACAAGTTCCCGCGCCTGATGGGCCAGACGCTCGGCTTCGTGGCCTTCGGCCACGTGGCCCGCGCGGTCGCCGTGCGCGCCCGGCCGTTCGGCTTGCGCATGCTGGCCTACGACCCCTACGTCGAGGAGCTGGTGATGAGCCAGTACGGCGTGGAGCCGGCGAGCCTCAGCGAGATGCTCAAGCAGTCGGACATCGTGTCCATGCACGCGCCGTCCACGCCGGACGCGCATCACATGCTGCGCGAGGAGCACTTCCGCCAGATGAAGAAGACCGCCATCTTCATCAACACCGGCCGCGGGCCCACGGTGCACGAGCCCTCGCTGATCAAGGCGCTCGAGGAAGGCTGGATCGCCGCCGCCGGCCTCGACGTGGTCGAGCAGGAGCCGATCGACCTGACCAATCCCCTGCTCAAGATGGACAACGTGATCCTGACCGCGCACGTGGCCTCCGCCTCCGCGCGCTTCGATCCCGTGCGCCGGCGGCGCGTCGGCGCCGAGATCGCGCTGGCGCTCACCGGCCGCTGGCCGCGCTCGTGCGTGAACCCCGGCGTGCTGGAGAAGACCAGCCTGCGCCGCTGGCAGCCGGTCTCCATGGAGCGCGGGCCTAATTCGTAGATGGGGGCCCCGACATGGCCCCCAAGCCCCCAACGTTCGGGGCGCCCCGGCAAAGCCGTGGCGCCCCTCTATTCCGCCTGTATATAAGGAGGAGTCCATGCTCGGGGTCGTCGCGACGCTGAAGATCAAGCCGGGGATGGAGAAGCAGTTCGAGGCGGTGGCCAAGGAGCTCGTGGCCAAGGTCAACGCCAATGAGCCGGGGTGCAAGCTGTACGCGTTGCACACCGGTGAAGCGCCGGGGACGTACGTGTTCATGGAGCGGTACGTGGACCAGGCCGCCGTCGAGGCCCATCGCGCGACGGAGCACTTCAAGACGCTCGGCCGCAAGATGGGCGAGTTCATGGACGGGCGC
>DATMZP010000504.1:0-3198 GCA_035573595.1 Hyphomicrobiaceae bacterium | reverse complement strand
CTCTCCTGGGCGCGCGATGCCGTCCTCGCGCTGGCGCCGGCGCCGTGGCTGATGGCCGGCTACGACTGGCTCTATGCCTGGCGCCCGCCGGCCTAGATGTCGCCCTGAGCGTTGCGCATGTGCGGTTTCTGGTTAACAGTGATCTGCAAAACGCCAGCAGATCGAGGAACACGCCCGATGCCGCTCGACCCGCACAAGGTCCTCAACTGGAAGTTCCCCGAGGTCGAGCACACCTACACCGAGAAGGACACCATCCTCTACGCCCTGGGGCTCGGCTGCGGCGCCGACCCCGACGCCGCTGACGACCTGCGCTTCGTCTACGAGCGGGGCCTCCTCGCCTTGCCCACGATGGCCGTCGTGCTGGGCTATCCGGGCAACTGGCTGGAGAGCGGGGAATCGACCGCCGACTACAGCAAGGTCCTGCACGGCGAGCAGTCGCTCACCCTGCATCGGCCGGTCCCGCCGGCGGGCACGGTGGTGGGCCGCACGCGCATCGTCGACCTGCTGGACAAGGGCAGAGACAAGGGCGCCGTGCTCTACACGGAGCGCGCCATTCTGGACAAAGGCAGCGGCGCGCCCATCGCCACCATGGCCTCGACCACCATGCTCCGGGGCGACGGCGGCTGGGGCGGCAAGCCTGGCCCGCAGCCGGCGCCACACACGCTTCCCGAGGCTGCGCCGGAGCTGACCCTCGACCTCAAGACGCACCCCAACTCGGCCCTGATCTACCGTCTCTCGGGCGACCGCAACCCGCTGCACGCCGATCCGAAGGCCGCCGCCGCCGGCGGCTTCAAGTCACCCATTCTGCACGGGCTCTGCACCTTCGGCGTGGTCGGCCGCGCGCTCGTCAAGGCCTGCTGCGGCGGCAACCCCGCACGGCTCAAGTCCATGCAGGTGCGCTTCTCCGCCCCGGTCTTCCCCGGCGAGACCATCCGCACCGAGATGTGGCCGGACGGCGGCCGCATCTCCTTCCGCGCACGCGTCGTGGAGCGGGATGCGGTGGTGCTGAACAACGGCCAGGCGACGGTGGGTTGAGCCACATTCCTGGTTGATTGCGAGACCGGCCGCTGCTCGATGCGTGTCGGCGCCGTCGCACGATCACCACGCGCCCGGCACCAGGCGCCAGCGCACGGAGCTGCGGTAGGCCTCGTATCCGGGCAGGTTGCGCGCCAGGTACGCCTCCTCGTCCTGCAGCCGGGCCACCATGCCCGCCACCAGGAGCAGAAACGGCGCCAGCCCCCACCACGAGCCGAGCGCAAGCGGCGTGCCGGCGAACATGAGGAGCGCGCCGGCGTACATGGGATGGCGCACCAGGGCGTAGGGTCCGGTTGCGACCACCTTCTGGCCGGGGGCAACCTGGATCGTCGATGCGGCGAATGAATTCTCGTGCAGGACAAGAAATACGAAGAGGTAGCCGGCCGCGACCAGGAGATTGCCGGCGATGACGATCGGCCAAGGCATCGCCGACCATGCGAAGCGGTAGTCGAGCGCGGACACCGCAAACAGCGCGCACATGACGATCATGACAAAGAGCTGGATGCGCTTTTGCGCCGGCTCCCGCTCGGCGGCCGGGCCGGCGCGCAGGCGCCGCTGCACCAGGGCAGGATCGCGCTTGAGGAAGTACCAGGCGCCCGCAGCCGACCATAGGGAGAAATGCGCCCAGAACAGCCACCCCTGCCAGTAGCCCAGGGCTCCCGCCGGCACGAAGATCAGCAACCAGAGAGCACCGGCGAAAAGGATCGTGCCCCTGGCCGCCCTCCGTCCGAGGTCCGGGATCGCGCGCGTCTCATCCATCGGTCGCGGCACTCCTTTGGGCTCAGGAGAGCAACCACAGAAGGAACGCAACAAGCAAGACCGCAGCCCAGAAAAGCGGGATCAGCCACGGCCCGGCCGCAAACGGAGCCGGGACGGCTGGCGGGAGGTTGAGGAGCATGACACGATCTCCATGGCCCGTGTCCACGCCCTCGAAGATGTCGATTCCGCCATATGAATTCCATGCGCGCCGTCGCTCCGTTTCATAAAGGCGGCGTAACCCCCGCGCAGCCGGAGCTGCGCCGTGCAAGCCCGCGTCGAGCCGCAGGCGGCGGAGGAGCGACGCAGGCTCGCGCGCCGCTACACGCGGCGCTGGCGCGGGATGTCGATGGGGAGGTAGTCGATGCCCGAGCGCTGGACCGGCTGCGGATAGAGCTTCATCAGTTCCAGCACGTCGCTGGGCATGCCCACCTTGACGGGCAGCCCGATTTGCGCGGCCTCCGCCGCCGTCAGCGCATAATCGTGCGTCCAGTGCCCGCCGGCGAGCTTCTCGGCCAGCGCCTCGGCCGCTGCCTGCTCCATGCGCGGGGTGAGCAGCTCGACGGCGCCCTTCTTGACCTGGGCCAGCGCCTTCTCGCTCACGTCGGCCAGCACCACCGTCAGGTCCCACACGTCGGAGATCGGCTTGGAGTCGCGCGCCTTGACGATGCTCGCCGCCGGCAGCCCGCCGATCTGCGGGTCGATCGGCCCCAGCATGGAGAACTCGCCCATCACGATCTCGTCGGCGGCCAGCGCGACCAGCGTGCCGCCCGACATGGCATAGACCGGCACGTAGACCGTCACCTTGGCCGGGTGCGCCTCCACCGCGCGGGCGATCTGCATGGCCGCCAGCACCAGCCCGCCCGGCGTGTGCAGGATGAGGTCGATGGGCACGTCGGATGGCGTTTCCTTGATGGCGGCGATGATGGTCTGGGCGTCCTCCAGGTCGATGTGGCGCCCGACCGAGAAGCCGAACAGTCCCGCCTTCTCCTGGCGGTGGATCATGGTGATGACGCGGGCGCCGTGCGCCTTCTCGATGGCCCGGATCGCCTGGGCACGGCGCATGCCGAACCAGCGGCCCGTAAGCAGGGGCTGCAGCGCCAGAAGCCCCAGGAGCACCCAGAACAGGGTCGAGAAATCGAACGACATGGCGGTGCCCTTCTCCACCGGCTCGCGATTGCCGCGGCCTCACCCAGTGTAGCGCCGCGCTCACGACGGCGCCGCAGCCAAAAGTCGATCGTGGTGAGAAATCGGGCCGGACCGCACTGGCGCCACCGGCGCTGCGGTGAACCCGACGCCACGGGGACGCGTTGAGCAAGGGGGCACTGCCGGAAACGGAGGTACCCAATGCTCAATCGACGCACGCCGTACCTGGTGGCAGCCGCGGGCCTCCTCGTGGCCGGCGCC
>DATMZP010000503.1:0-2248 GCA_035573595.1 Hyphomicrobiaceae bacterium | reverse complement strand
CGCCCCGGCGACCTCGGCGTCGACGCCATGCACATCAACCTGCACAAGACCTTCTCCACCCCCCACGGCGGCGGCGGCCCCGGCGCCGGCCCCGTGGCGCTGTCGGCGGCCCTCGCCCCGTTCATGCCGGTGCCGTACGTGATGTCGGGGTCAGACCCTGCGGGTCTGACCCCGTGGCACTACGTCGAGCACGCGGGGGCTCCCTCTCCCCGCGCAACATCGGCCTCGCCACGCACTCCGCGGGGAGAGGGTCGGGGTGAGGGGCAGCCACACGCTCAGACGTCGGCGCCCCTGGCTGCCCCTCACCCTAGCCCTCTCCCCGCAAGCGGGGAGAGGGGATCCGGCCAGTCCCTCGGCCGCATGTGCGCCTTCCACGGGCAGATGGGCATGTTCGTGCGGGCGCTGGCCTACATGCTCTCGCACGGCGCCGACGGCCTGCGCCAGGCCAGCGAGGATGCGGTGCTCAACGCCAACTACATCCGCGCCTCGCTCTCCGACCTGATATCGCCCGCCTTCGGCAACCAACCCTGCATGCACGAGGCGCTCTTCGACGACCGCTGGCTGGAGGACACCGGCCTCACCACGCTCGATTTCGCCAAGGCGACGATCGACGAGGGCTTCCATCCCATGACCGTGTACTTCCCGCTGGTGGTTCACGGCGCCATGCTGATCGAGCCGACCGAATCGGAATCCAAGCAGAGCCTCGACCGGTTCATCGCCTCCCTGCGTGGCCTCGCCGCCGCCGCCAGGTCCGGCGACACCGCCCGCTTCAAGGAGGCCCCGCGCTTCGCCCCGCGCCGCCGCCTCGACGAGACCAGGGCCGCCCGCGAGCCGAAGCTGAGGTGGTGTCAGACCCTCCGGGTCTGACACCAAGGAACCACGATCATGGGCCTGCTCGTCGACGGCGTGTGGCACGACAAGTGGTACGACACGAAGAGCACCGGAGGCCGCTTCGTGCGGGCCGATGCGCGCTTCCGCAACTGGATCACGCCCAGCGGCGCGCCCGGCCCCACCGGCGAGGGGGGCTTCAAAGCCGAGCCGGGGCGGTATCATCTCTACGTGTCGCTCGCCTGCCCGTGGGCCAACCGCACGCTGATCTTTCGTGCGCTCAAGGGTCTTGAGGGCATGATCGGCGTCTCGGTGACGCACTGGCTGATGGCGGAGAACGGCTGGACCTTCGCGCCCGGCGAAGGCGTGGTGCCCGACAGCGTCAACGGCGTCTCCTGCATGCACCAGCTCTACACCAAGGCCAACCCGACCTATACCGGGCGGGCCACCGTGCCGGTGCTGTGGGACAAGCAGCGCTCCGCCATCGTCAACAACGAGTCGAGCGAGATCATCCGCATGCTCAACTCGGCCTTCGACAGTGTAGGCGCGAAGGCCGGCGACTACTGCCCGGAGCCGCTGCGGGCCGAGATCGATGCTGTCAACGCCCGCGTCTACGACACCGTCAACAACGGCGTATACAAGGCGGGCTTCGCCACCACCCAGGAAGCCTACGAGGCGGCCGTCCTCCCGTTGTTCGAGACGCTGGGCTGGCTGGAGGAGCGCCTTCGCAGCCGTCGCTTCGTGATGGGCGCCGACCCCACCGAGGCCGACTGGCGGCTCTTCACCACGCTGATCCGCTTCGACCCCGTCTACGTCGGCCACTTCAAGTGCAACATCCGCCGCCTCGCCGACTATCCGGCACTGTTCGCCTACACCCGCGATCTCTACCAATGGCCCGGCGTGCGCGAGACGGTCAATTTCACCCACATCAAGCGCCACTACTACACGAGCCACACCACCATCAATCCGACTGGGATCGTCCCGCTGGGGCCATTCATCGATTTCGATGCGCCGCACGGCAGGTCGTGAGATCGATCCGATCACCTCACCGTGACTTGCGGAACACCGTGCGGCCGATGATGTCGATGCGTGAGCGGCGGAAGGCGTCTGCGCTCCATCCGCTCTCGACGACCAGGAGGCGCCAGCTCGCGGGGTGAACGAGGCTCCACGCGAGCTGCGCGGCCGTATCGGCGGTCCACCCCGCGGCGATCCCGCCAGCCTTCTCGATACGCCTCAGAACCCGCTTCATCCCGAAGAGAAGAGATTTCTTGAGACGGTCGTCCCAGGCCGCCGCCGCTTCCGGATCATTGACCGCGGCTGCGTCCAGCAGAATGCCAACCGGATAGATGAGCGGCAGGTAATCGAGCCACGCCTCGATAAACGCCATGAAGTCCCGGGGGGTGCTTCCCGGGCCTTCAGC
>DATMZP010000502.1:0-2324 GCA_035573595.1 Hyphomicrobiaceae bacterium | reverse complement strand
GGGCTCAGCGCGTGCCGCCCCGGGACTTAAAGCCCCCCTAGTGGATCGACTCTAACGCTTGGCGCCCGCGGTTGACGGCGGCGATGATCTTGTCGGGGTGTGCGGTCCAGGTGAAGGGCTTGGGGTCATGGTTGGCCTCGTCGAGATAGCGGTTGATGGCGGCCTGGAGGTCGACGACGGAGCGGAACACGCCGCGCTTCAAGCGCCGCTTGGTGAGCGTGGCGAAGAAGGTCTCGACGGCGTTGAGCCAGGAGCACGAGGTCGGGGTGAAGTGGAAGGTGAAGCGCGGGTGGCGGGCGAGCCAGGCCAGCACCTTGGGCTGCTTGTGGGCGGCGTAGTTGTCGAGGATGACGTGGACGACCTTGCCGGCCGGGACCGCCGCCTCGATGGCGTTGAGGAAGCGGATGAACTCCTGGTGCCGGTGGCGCTGCATGCAGCGGCCGAGGACGGTGCCGTCGAGGATGTTGAGGGCGGCGAACAGCGTGGTGGTGCCATGGCGCTTGTAGTCGTGGGTCATGGTGCCGGCGCGGCCCTTCTTCAGGGGCAGGCCGGGCTGGGTGCGGTCGAGCGCCTGGATCTGGCTCTTCTCGTCGACCGACAGCACCACGGCATGGGCCGGCGGATCGACGTAGAGGCCGACGATGTCGCGCAGCTTCGGCACGAACTCGGGATCGTTCGAGAGCTTGAAGCGGCGGACGCGATGCGGCGCCAAGCCATGCGCCCGCCAGATGCGCTGGACCGAGGAGACGCTGACGCGGGCCGCCTTGGCCATCGCGGCTCCGGTCCAATGGGTCGCCTCGTGCGGCGGCTCGGTCGCGGTCAGCGCCACCACCTGGTCGATGACCTCCTGGCCGAGCGGCGGAACGCGCGGCGGCCGGGTCTTGTCGCGTAACAGGCCGTCGACCCCTTCCGCGGCGAAGCGTTCCTGCCAGCGCCAGACGCAAGTCTTCGACTTGCCCGTCCGGCGCATGATCTCAACGGTGCCAAGACCGTCCGCCGTCAACAGCACGATCTCGGCCCGCCAGGCATGCTTCTGAGGGACGTTGCGGTTACCGATGATCGCCCCCAGGCGGCGGCGATCGACGGCGGTGAGGGCGATGGTGACACCAGGGCGCATGCCCCAGAGTCGCACGGCTTAAACCGATCAGGAATCCCGTCGTGGATTCAATCGTCAGATTTGATCCACTAGACTAGCACTACTTTGGTAGATTGTCCGCGTGCTGCTGTGGCGAGTTCCTGGGCCTGAAGGGACATCGTCGGCAACGGCCAGGATTGAAGAACGCGATGATGGCGGTGCGTATCGCGGGTAGGCTCGGCTGAGGCGGCGGGCCGATCCTGTTTTTTTCCCCGTTTCGCCGCTTCGAGTCGCCGGTGCTGCAGATAGAGGAAGGCGATCATGCTCATAAGAGCGTGGCGATGCAGACCGCTCCAGGATCGCCCTTCGAAGTGATCGAGGCCAAGTTCCTCCTTGAGCTGCTGATGGGCCTGCTCGCAGAGCCAGCGCGCCTTGATGGTGGCAGCGAGGATTTTTAGCGGCGTCTCGGTCGGCAAGTTCGAGAGGTAGTACTTGTGCTCGCCTGTCGAACGGCGCTCGCCCACGAGCCAGACCTCCTCGTTGCCTGGGAGGTGCTGGTGCGACCGTTCTCCAGCGCGGGTCGGGGTGCCGTCCGCGACGCGAACCCGCACCGCCGCGAACGAGGCTCTGAGCGGGCCCTTGGTACCACGCCGCCATGTGACGGTCCGCCATCTTTGAAGGCCGAGCATCTCGTGCGCCGCAATAGGCCTGATGTCTGGGACGGGCCTCTGGCGCGGACGTCCGCGCGGCGCCACGGGCCAGGTGAGCCCGACCTCGAGCGAGTAGACCTTCTGAGTGCGAGGGATCCCGACAGCCCACGTCAGGCCGCGCTGCGAGAGCGCGTGCCGGAAGCCGCTGCTGCTGCCGTATGCGGCATCGGCGAGCACGACGCCAAAGCGGACCTCAGCACCCAACACACGATCGAGCTCAGCGAGAGCAATCTCGGACTTGGACCTGTGCCGCTGCGCCGGCTCAGGCACACCTGCCTTGGCCAGGCGGGCGGGATCCTCAGTCCAGACCTCCGGTAGATAGAGCCGCAGCGCGAGCGGCACCGGCACCTCCCGACGAGCGAGCGTCAGCGACACCAGGGTCTGGCAGTTCGCCTGCTTGCCCAGCACGGTCGCATATTGCGGCGCCACCCCAACCGAATGCTTGCCCTTCTTCGGCAGCGCCGTGTCGTCAATGACGAGCACCGCATCCGTGCCACCGACCAGGCGATCCGCTTGCACGATAAGCTCGCGCTCGAGCG
>DATMZP010000501.1:0-11358 GCA_035573595.1 Hyphomicrobiaceae bacterium | reverse complement strand
CCCCTTCGCCTCCAGGGGTGAGGTTCAAGAACGGTGCGCTCACGCGAGGAGGCCCCTACGCCTCCGGCCGAATCGCAGCTGCCGTCAGTTTAAGCAAGATCGGCACGCGGTCTGTCTTTTGCCGGCAACATTCAGGGACAGAATGGCCGTCAATGGGTGAAACGGTGGTTTGATTTCAGAGGGTCTTTATTATGAATGTGTCATATGTTCTATTATATTAATCTATATCGCTATTCGATAAATACAATGTAAACCCGGATCGGAGCGCCGCGTCTCTCGGGACGCGCGCCGCTCCGTCCGGATGCGGGTCGGAGACGAGCGCCAGCCTATCGCGCCGGGCTCAGCGTCATAGTGACGACGGTTTTGTTCTCCACGTCCTGGGCCTTGACCACCGCCGTGCGGTCCATGCGGCGGACCACTCCGTCGGCGAGGGCGACCTTGTAGGTGGCGCGATCGAGGTGCTCCAGCTTGATCTGCGCCATGGCCTCGTCCAGCTTGCTGGCGTCGGCCCCCTCCGGCATGAAGCGCATGACGAAGTCGCGCGTCGCCTTGCTGAGGTCCTCGGGCAGCACCGTCAGCCGCCACTCGATGGTGGCGAGCCCCTTCGCCTTGTCGACCGCGGCGACCTTGTAGGACCCCTTGGCGCGCATCTTCGCGCCTGTCAGCGGATTGGTGACCACGTCGTCGTAGCTGCGCTCCTCGCCGAGCGGGACGTTCGTCAGCCCCTGGACCATGCTCAAGCGCACGACAGGCTCCAGGAACAGATCGACGCCGGTCTCCTGGGTGGCCGAGTCGAACTGGGAGCGCATGCCATCCAGGAACTGCTTGAGCTGCGGTGCCGTGCCGAGCTCGGGCTTGCCCTGGGCCACCAGGTCTACCGCCTTGAGGGCCACCGCCTTCAGCCGGTCCAGGTCGAGGACGCGCGTGGGCGTGCCGCCATCGTCGGTCTCGTAGGCGTAGGATTGCCCCTTCATCGACTGGATCAGCGGCTTCATCAGCTCGGCGAGCGGAGCGTTGCCTCCGATATTGCCGTCGCGCAGCGTGTAGCTGACGCGGTAGCCCTTCTCCAGCTTCTCGACGATGCGATACTCGCCGCGCTCGCGCAGCGTCATGGATTCGACGACCCGGCCGGCCTTGGCCTTGGTCTCGCGCGTCTCGGCGGTGCCGATCCAGCGGCTGCCGACCGCCGGCCGATAGGGCAGATCGACCATCGCCGCGGCGGCGGCCTTGTCGATCGAGGCGGTGGTGATGGAGCTGGAGGCCGGCCCCTGCCGTTCGGTCCGCGCCGGGCGGGCCTTGGCGGCGCTCACCTTGACGGGCGGCTTGCGGACGGCCGGGCCGCTGTCCTCGGCAAGGAGCCAGCCGTCGGTGCTCGCGCAGGCCGCCAGCAGCGCGGCGGCGAGGCCCATGGCAATGGCGCTGAAGCCGAGCCGCACTGCGCGCGGCACACGTTGAGCCTGTCGTCTCATTGGGACGCACCCCCATCGGTCGATGCTGCGGATGGTTCCAGGCCCGCGCTCTCCTGGCGTGTGGACGTCGGCCACGGCCCCCACCCGAATCGGCCCACGCATCGTCAGTGTAGCCCGCGGCTGGGGTGGCCGGAGAGGGCTGGCGTCGATATCGTGGGGATATCCTGTCCTCGGCGCCGGGCGTGCGGATTGCAGCCGCCTTTCAAGGCAATCGCGAAGCCATCTCAGTGCGTCGGGTCAGTGGGGATTGGCGGCGTCGTGCTGATCGGCACTCCTTTGTCGGATGCTGGGCATCAACCCGCCGACGCTGCTCACCGACGGCGCCATCCAGGCTCCCGACATGCCGCGGCCCAGCGCCCGCGCAGCGGTGCACCCGAGCTGCCCGGCCAGCCCGGCGCAGGCCAGCCGAGCGGCGAGATGTCGAGGTTCGTGCGCCGTGTGCTGGCCGGCAGCGATACGTTCAATGGCAAACAGCTTTGATCACGCGGAGGTGCTGGGGTCCCACGCCCAGCGGCTCGAGCTGCGGAAGCTGCTCGCGCTTCGACTGGGTCCCGCCGGAACGGCTTGTACCCGTCGACCCCGGCAGCCATTCACCCCTTCGTCAGTAGCTTGCCCTGCAGCTGCAGGATGCAGCCCTCGATGTTGTGCAGGGTCTCGTCCAGCTGGCGGATCTCGCGCTCGATGTCGGCGAGGCTGCGCCTACCGCCGCGCGCGGCGGTTGTGGCGTGGTCGAACAGGCCGCCGATCAGGCCGCCGAGGCCATCGATCATCGCCCTCGACAGGCTGGGCGACCGCTCCGCCCCGCGCCGACCGCCGCGCTGCTTGGGACGCAGCGCGCGCTGCTGGCGCACCAGGGCGGCGCGCAGGAACTTCAACTCGCGCTTCTTGTGTCGCAGCTCCTTCACTGCGGCTTTTGCCTCCGTTGCAGACGTCACTGACACTGCAACCGAGGTGCCGTCGATCCTGGTATAGCGCATGGGCGCCAGCTGCATGGGGCCTTCCGCTCCTTGGGCGTCGGGAGAGCTCCCAAGGTAATCCGGCGCGCTGGCGATAGTCCAGGCGCGTGAATGCGTCAGGCGGCCGACGACCATGGCAGGGAGACCGTCGCAATACGGATATTGCACGAGATAATTGTGTGCGTCATGTTAATACGTTGTATGCGCCGGATCAGAAAATTGCTTGTAACAATTGGAAAAAAGCGGCCCAAATCTCGCCACACGGGTTGTGAAGACAGAGGGCCAAGTCGTGATTCGCCCGAGCGCGCAATTGCACGGGTGGAGCTGACGAGGGAAATGCACAGGTAACGGAGAAGCAAGAGGTCCCGGCGGCATCGGGTGTGTGTCGTCGGCCGGGACTGCGCCCTGCTTCGACCATGGCCGCTGCGGAAGAATTTCGCCCGCTCGGTCCTTGCCGGACCTGTGCGCCGTACGATTGGGGTATAAGTCATGAGACGTCTTCCTGCGGTGGCCATCGGTGTAGCCGCGCTGTGCGCACTTGCAACAGCCGCGGAGGCGAGGGCGGAGCGCATGCGGCTTGGCGCCCACGACGGCTATCGGCCGTATTCCGAGGGCGACTGGGAGTCCGCTGCGCCGCGGCCTCCGCGCCGCTCTGCGCGCGCCGGCAAGCGTCGCACCGCCGCCGACAGGCCGGGCCGCCGTCAGACCGTGCGCAATGCGCGCAGCAGTCGCCCCAATCGGATGGTGCGGGCAACGGCGATGGGCCCGATGACGATGACCGCGCGCGGCTTCATCGACTTCGCCCGCGGTGGCGTGTCGCGTTCCTGCCTCACGCCCTCCGCGCGCACCCTGCTGGAGCGCATCGAGGCCCAGTTCGGACACGTTGGGATCATATCCACCTGCCGTCCCGGCGCGGTGATCGCAGGCAGCGGCCGGCCGTCCCGCCATGCGAGCGGCAACGCCATCGATTTCAATGCGCCGGGCGGGCGCAAGTCGGAGGTGGTGCGCTGGCTTATCGCCAACCACCGGGCAGGCGGCGTGATGACCTATTCCGACATGAACCACATCCACGTCGACATCGGCCACCACTTCGTCGCGCTCGGCGCTGCCTCCGGCGGCGGCCGGCGCTGGCGCTGAGCACTCTCCAGAGGCGCATTCCGGGCGCTGACGGGATGGCGCGGGAATTGCGGTCAGACCCCTTGCCCCAGCGGCGGAATGGGGCCTCCAGGCCCGAGCGCGAGGGGCAGCTCAATCGGAAGAGCGCCGGCCTTTCTGAGCCGGGGCTGCAGGTTCGAGCCTTGCCGTCCCCTGGCCGAGCGCCACCAACGCCTGCCAGCAACGCCTGCCAGCAACGCCTGCCAGCAACGCCTGGATGCCGGCCGCCGGGACGTGTAGGCTGGGCCGAAGCCAACTGCAGAGTCCCCTCCAGCGGCCCAATCAGCACCGAGCATGAGCGACATCCTCAAATCCATCGCCACCTACAAGCTGCAGGAGATCGCCGAGGCCAAAATCGGGCGGCCGCTCGCGGCAGTCGAGGCGGCGGCGCGGGCGGCGCCGCCGGTGCGGGCGTTTGCGGATGCGCTGGAGGCGAGGATCAAGGCCCGCGGCTTCGCGCTCATCGCCGAGATCAAGAAGGCGAGCCCGTCGAAGGGGCTGATCCGGGCCGACTTCGAGCCGGCGGCGCTGGCCGAGGCCTATGCGGCCGGCGGCGCGGCCTGCCTGTCGGTGCTCACAGACGGCCCCTCGTTCCAGGGCGCGCCAGAGTATCTCACCAGGGCGCGCGCGGCGGCCGGGCTGCCGGCGCTGCGCAAGGACTTCATGCTCGACCCGTACCAGGTGCCGGAGTCGCGCACGCTGGGGGCGGACTGCATCCTGATCATCATGGCCGCGGTGGACGACGCGATGGCTGCCGCCCTCGCCCGTGCGGCCGGGGCCTGGGGCATGGACGCCATCGCCGAGGTGCACGACGAGGCGGAGCTCGACCGGGCGCTGATGCTCGATTGCCGCCTGGTCGGCATCAACAACCGCGATCTCAGGACCTTCCAAACCACGCTCGAGACCACCGAGCGGCTGGCCCCGCTGGTGCCGCGCGACCGCATGGTCATCGCCGAGAGCGGCATCGCTGCGCATGCGGACCTCGAGCGGCTGGCCGGGGCCGGCGTGCGCGCCTTCCTGGTGGGCGAGAGCCTGATGCGTCAGCCCGACGTGACGGCGGCGACGCGGACTTTGCTGGGGACGGCGTGATGATGAAAACCGCGAGGCAAGCGCTGACGGGATTCCCTCCCCCCTTGTGGGGAAGGGCTAGGGTGGGGGGGAATCCCCAAGACCGGACATCGGGGTTCCCCCCACCCCTGGCCCCTCCCCACAAGGGGGAGGGGAACCTGCGCGGTATACGCACCGAGGCCGCAGCATGACCCGACTGTCCCACTTCGACGACAAGGGGAAGGCGCGCATGGTGGACGTGACCGACAAGGCGGTCACGCAGCGCACCGCGCGCGCGGAGGGGTTCATTGCCATGGCGCCCGAGACGCTGGAGCTGATCGAGAAGGGCGAGGCCAAGAAGGGCGACGTGCTGGCCGTGGCCCGCATCGCCGGCATCATGGCGGCGAAGAAGACGCACGAGCTGATCCCGCTGTGCCATCCGCTCAGCCTTACCAAGGTGGCGATGGAATTCGAGCCGAATGACGAGCCTGCCGGCATCCGGGTGGCCGCCGAGGTGAAGGTGGCGGGCCCGACGGGCGTCGAGATGGAGGCGCTGACGGCGGTGTCGGTGGCGTGCCTCACCATCTACGACATGCTGAAGGCAGCTGACAAAGCCATGGTGATCGAGGGCGTGCGCCTGATCGAGAAGACCGGCGGGCGGTCCGGCCTATACCGGGCCGACGCAGGCATGCGGCGCTGATCCCCCCGGGAGGAGCCCAAGAGGAGCCCATGGCCCTGCTGTCGGTCGAGGACGCCCTGGCCCGCGTGCTTGACGCGGTGGAGCCGACCGAGGTCGAGCCTGTGGCCGTCGAGCGTGCCCGCGGCCGCGTGCTGGCCGAGCCGCTTAAGGCACTGCTGACACAGCCGCCGTTCACCGCGGCTGGCATGGACGGCTACGCGGTGCGTGCGGCCGACGTCGCGGCGCTGCCGGCGACGCTCAACGTCATCGGCACAGCCGCGGCCGGTCACCCGTTCTCCGGCAGGATCACGCCGGGTGAGGCCGTGCGCATCTTCACGGGCGCGCCGGTGCCTGAAGGCGCCGATGCCATCGTCATCCAGGAGAACGCCGACGGCGATGGCCGCCGGGTGGTGGTGCGCGAAGGCGTCGTGGAGCCCGAGTCCATCCGCCCGCGGGGCATGGACTTCCACGAGGGCGAGACGCTGCTGGAGGCCGGGCGGCGCCTGGGCCCGCGCGAGCTGTGCCTGGCGGCGGCCATGGGCTACGGCACGCTGCCCGTGCATCGGCGCCCGCGCGTGGCCGTCCTCTCTACGGGCGACGAGCTGGTGCCGCCCGGCGCCCGGCCGGGGGCCGGACAGGTCGTCGCCTCCAACCACCTGGCCGTCGCGGGCCTGGCGGAGGCGGCAGGCGCAGAGGTGAGCCTCCTCGGCATCGCCCGCGACACGCGGGAGGACCTCGCCCGGCATGTCGGCGAGGCTGCGGGCGCCGATGTGCTGGTGACCATCGGCGGTGCCTCCGTAGGCGAGCACGACCTGGTGGCCCCAGTGCTCAAGGCGGGCGGGCTGGCACTCTCGTTCTGGAAGATCGCCATGCGTCCCGGCAAGCCTCTGATGTTCGGGCGCCTCGACGGTTCGCGCGTGCTCGGGTTGCCGGGCAATCCGGCGGCGTCGTTCGTATGCGCCCGCCTGTTCCTGGTGCCGCTGATCTGGCGCCTGCTGGGCCGGCCGGTAGAGGCGAGCCTCGCCACCGTCGAGGCGCGGCTGGGCGCGGCTGTGGAGGCCAACGGGCTGCGCCAGCACTACATGCGCGCGGTGTCCAAGCCGGGGGCGGACGGTCTCCTCCAGGTCGCCCCGCTCCCCTTCCAGCACAGCTCGTTGATGACGCCGCTCGCGCAGGCGGACTGTCTTCTGATCCGGCCTCCCCACGCGCCGCGGGCGGCGGCCGGTACCGCGGTCTCGATCCTGCCGATCGAGGCGTAGCGCTTGGCGGATGGCGGTCGGCGCGGGGGCTTCTTCTCAGGGCAGCAATTCAACAGCCTTGAGGATGCTGGTCGAGGAGGCCGCGCGGATGTTGCGGGCGTCGGCCCTGGCATCCTCGCGCCGATAGTTGATCAAGATCTTCCCTGCCATCCCCTGGCCGGTCCCCCCGTGCGCCGGAGAGGGCAAGCTATCGGCAGGCGCCGGAGCCGGCAACCGCATTGCACCGCACACCGCGCGAGCACGCCGCTGTGGTGACGCGAGCTCCGGCGATGCGGCCATTTTGGCTCAAGCGCGCCGTTTACGCGCTTGCGGAACATCCAACGAACATCTATGGTGTTCGCGGTTTGTACGGCGTGGCGTGTCGAGTCGCGCAATCCCGTGCGCCTCAGGAGGTTCCCATGCTCACGACCAAGCAGAAAGAGCTGCTTGTCTTCATCCACGCGCGCCTGCAGGAGACGGGTGTGCCGCCCTCCTTCGAGGAGATGAAAGAGGCGCTCGACCTGCAGTCCAAGTCGGGCGTGCACCGGCTGATCATGGCGCTGGAGGAGCGGGGCTTCATCCGCCGCCTGCCGCACCGCGCCCGCGCCATCGAGGTGATCAAGCTGCCCGACGCCATGGCCGAGGGCGGGTCGGCGCGGTCGGGCTTCAGCCCCAGCGTGATCGAGGGCAGCGGGCGGCGGCCGTCGCGCCAGCTGGTGCCGGCGCCGGAGGTGCTCTCGGGCGCCTCGGCCAGCGTGCCCCTGATGGGCCGCATCGCCGCCGGCGTGCCGATCAGCGCGATCCAGAACCACACGCAGGACATCCCGGTCCCTCCGGACCTGCTGGGCTCCGGGGAGCATTTCGCCCTGGAGGTGCGGGGCGATTCCATGATCGAGGCCGGCATCAACGAGGGCGACATCGTCATTGTGCGCCGCTGCGACACGGCCGAGAACGGCGATATCGTGGTGGCCCTGGTGGACAAGGAGGAGGCGACGCTCAAGCGCCTGCGCAAGAAGGGCGCCTCGATCGCGCTCGAGGCGGCCAACCCCAACTACGAGACGCGCATCTTCGGCCCCGACCAGGTGGACATCCAGGGCCGGCTGGTGGGGCTGATCCGCAAGTTCTGACGGGCGCTCTCCCTGGGCACCGGCGGGGCCGACGCTGCCGGCTGGGGGTGGCTACCTGCGGGTCGGCAGCGTGGCCAGCCATCGCCTGAGGAGCCGGAGACGGCCGCCGAGCCGCATGGCGCGCCGCAGCTGCCTGCTTGAGAGAATCGTCCAGAGAGCGCGCCGGCCGCGGCCGATGCGGACGAGGAGGCCCTTGAGATCGCCGTCGGCCATAAGGGCTGCCAGGAGGTCGGACTCCCTAAGCTTCACGGCGAATTGGTAGTTGCCTTCCTCGGCGATGTGGCTCGGCTCCTTGCCGAGAGGGCCGTCGCCGTGGACTGTGCGCTTGGCGAGCCCGTTGCCGGCGTGGATCCTGTAGCAGCCGAGTGTCTCGCCGATCCAGATGGTGCCGCCGACAGCATGGGCGAAACGCGCCAGGTAGTGGTCGGCGCAGGTGCGCAGCCCCTCGCATCGCAACGGCCGGACGGCCTCGACCGCCGACCGGCGGAAGACCATGCCCGAGGTCGAGGACCACACCCATGCCTCGTACTGGCGATTGATGAACAGGGGCACCTGCAACTCCTGCAGGTCGAAGTCGATCTCCTTGCCGTGGTGCGGGAGGCGGGCGGGCCGGATCGGGAAGCTCCGGTCGCCCTTCCGGCGCAGCGGGCTGCGGACCGACATGGGCGGGGCCGCCCCGGCGATCAGCGTGCCCCCAGCGTCGATGACGGCCATGTTGGAGGTCGATATGGCCGCGTTGACCTGGGCGTTGAGGTGATGCGCCATGTGGCGCTCGACGTACTCGGGGAGCCATACATCGTCGGCGTCGAGCCAGGCCACGAACGGGGCGGTGGTGGCATCGAGACCGCTCAGCATGGCCGCCATCTGGCCGCGGTTCTCCGGGTGCCGGATGAGCTGGAAGCTGGGCGCACCCTGGGCGGCCAGGAGGGAGGCGATCACCTCGCCGGAGCCGTCGGCGGAGCAGTCGTCGACGACGATGCATTCCAAACAGGGGTAGGTTTGGGCGGCCACGGAGGCAATGGCGGCCTCGACATAGGCGCCCTGGTTGAAGTTGCAGACGATAGCGGCCACGGGTGGCAGCCGGGCAGCCGCGCCTGTACGACCTGTGCCTCGATCCGACGCGTCGAAGGTTTCCGGAAGCATCGGCGCCTTCTCTTGTGCGCGGCGGCCGGAGCCCAACGCCCTCTCACCGCGTCCCGAATCATCCCAGCCGCCGCCGAAGGTGCCTGCCTATGGCGAGCTGGCCGCTGCCCCTCCGTTCGTCGCGGCGTAGGCCGTCAGGCCGAAGCCGTAGACGGCAACGAGCAGCAGGGCGGCACCGGCCCAGGGGCCGGCCGGGAAGCCCGAGAGGAGGACGCAGGCCGCAGCCAGAGCCCAGACGGAAGCCGCCGCGATCGTCACCCGTCGCAGCCGCAGCGTGCGCAGCGGGTGCACCCACTTGAGGGGCACGAAGGTGAGCGCCACGCCGGCAAGCACGACCGCGCCGGTCGCGGCGGGCGGCAGGGCGAAGGCGAAGACATAGAACGCCACCAGGTTCCAGATGGCCGGAAAGCCCACGAAGCTGTGGTCGGGGGCCTTGCTTTCCGTGTCGCAGAAATGGAACAGCGAGGACAGCAGGATCAGGCCGGCCATCGCCAGGCCCCCTGCGCCGCGCAGGAAGCCGGCCTGCAGGAGGGCCAAGGTGGGCACGAACACGTAGGTGACGTAGTCGACGATGAGGTCGAGCCGGTCGCCCGAGAAGCGGGGCAGCCAGTCTTGCACCCTGGCCCTGCGGGCGAGCGTGCCGTCGATGCCGTCGATGGCCATGGCCAGGCCCAGCCAAGCGAACGCAACCTCCCAGGCGCCGGAGTAGACGGCGCGTGTGGCGAGAAGCGCACACACCGCCCCGAACGCCGTGAAGATATGAACGAGAGCCGCAGCCCACATCGCGTGAGACCCAAGCCGGACGCCACGCTCCGGCAATGAAAAAGGAGCGCCGTGGCGCTCCTTACCAGGGGGAGGTCTTCAATGGCCAGTGGTCAGATGCAACAAGCGACCAACTGCGTCCGTCGAACTCCAGGCGATCCTGACCACTGATCTCTGCGCCTTGTCCCTGTCAGAAGCGATGCTTGATGGTGCCGCGCAGCTGCACGTCGTCGGGGTTGGTCTTGTCCTCGACCGTGCCCTTCTGCTCGTTGGCGCCGTAGAGCAGCTCCAGGCCGAAATCCAGCTTCGGGAGCACGCCCACCTTGCCAAGACCAGGGATGCGGACCTCGGTGCCGGGCGTCAGCTGGATCTCAGGCGGCGTGAGGGTCAGGCCCTTGCCGGCGTCCTCGGGTGCCTTGGGGAACTCCTTCGGCAGCTCCAGCACGGGCGCAGCCTTCGCCCCCGGCTCGCGGGCGCCGACCGTCGTCTCCTCGAACGCCAGTGCGCCTTGGCTCCCCAGAGGGCCCATCAGAGCAAGCACTGCCGCTGCTACTATGTATCTCATCGGTCTCATCGCACAGGCCCCGCAGGCTGCTGCTAAGCGACTCTTACCTACACAGCTCCTACATCGTCCTAGGTACACCGGAAGGCAAGCCGGCTTCCACATCCGTCTGGGCACCTCGGGCAATTCCGCAGCAGAGTGTGCCCCAAAGGCCATGTCACTAAAACAGCACAAGGCGTCCAGCCATTTACGGCGCCCTCCGCCGATGCCTGGATCGCAGGCAGCGAATCACGCTAGCCGCTGTCCGTCATCCTGTAACCGGTATCGCGCATCTCATGTGTCGCGTGGGCGCAAGACCAAGTTCCACGAAGTCGGACCAACGGAGGCGCCCATATGGCTTTGGAAACCGGCAGGTTTTCTGCAAAATATGCACTTTCGCTCGCTGCGACGCTGATGGCAGGCGGCATGGCACTTCCCGCCGCGGCTGCGGACCTCGGCGGCAACTGCTGTGCGGACCTTGAGGAGCGCGTAGCCGAGCTTGAGGCCACCACGGCCCGCAAGGGCAACCGCAAGGTGTCGCTCACGGTGTCCGGCCAGGTCCAGACGGCCCTCATGGCCTGGGACAACGGCGACCGCAGCGACGTGTATGTCGTCGATGTGCCCACCGTCGGCGGCACGTTCTTCCAGTTCAACGGCGACGCCAAGATCAATCCCAGCCTGTCGGCCGGCTTCCTGGTCCAGGTCGGCTTCGACCGGGGCTCCCGTTCCCACCAGGTCAACGAGGTTGACGATGACGGCGGGCAGCCGGGCGATACGTCGGTCGTCGTGACCCTCGCCAACTGGTATCTCGACCACAAGGAGCTGGGTCGCATCACGGTGGGCCGCGCCAACACCGCCACGGCCGGTATCACCGGCATCGATCTCGGCGGCGCCGGCGTGATCGCCAACGTCAACGTCGGCTACTGGAACCGCAGTTTCACCGCCATCGGAGCGGGCAATGTCAACTGGGGCGATCTCCTCGGCGGTGGTACGATCAACGGTTCGACGCTGAGCCGCGGCAACGTCATCAACTACACCGCGCCGACCATCGGCGGGTTCTCGGCCTCGGCCGCCTGGGGCGAGAACGACGTGTGGGATGTGGCCCTGCGCTATGCGGGCGAGCATGCCGGCTTCCGCATCGCTGGCGGTATCGGCTACAGCAGCAACGCTGGCGGCTTGGGAGAGGTCAGCAGCCTGAGGGACCCGGTGCTCGGTCAGGAGCCGACCATGGTGAAGGGCTC
>DATMZP010000500.1:0-7708 GCA_035573595.1 Hyphomicrobiaceae bacterium | reverse complement strand
GCGGCTTGCGGCGTTCGCGCTTGCGGTGTTCTGCATTTCGGCGGCCGTGCTCTTCCACAACCAGCTCGGCGACCGCGGCCAGCTCCTCCACTTCGAGAAGGACCTGGCTATTGCCGGCGGGCTGCTTGTGCTGGCGGTGGCCGGTGCGGGGCGATGGTCGCTCGACAGAGGCGGCTGAAGCTCCCCGGAGCTGAGGCCGCTCCCGGGTCATTCCCAATGGCATACGCGAACGCCAGATGAGGAGCATTCAATCCGACCGTGCTCGGTGTCGGCGCCAAAAGAACCCAGTTGTGATCGAGGGGGCCATATTTTGAAAGAGTATTCCGTTGCGTCAGGCCTGCCCTTGGCCGTGATCGGCCGCGACCTTGGGGGAGGGCTTTTGGCATCGGCAGGAGACGGCGGGGCGGTGGACGGAACCGGCGCCGGCGGCCTCACCGAGGCGGTGGGCGGTTTTGGCTTCGGCGCCGACAGGGGCGCTGCCGGAGGAAACGTCTGCTGGTGGATGTAAAATTCCTGCGCCCCCAGAGACGCATAGACATGCGGTTGCTGCTCACGGCCGGTTGTGCGCATGACCTCGTCTCGCACCCGCCGGAAGAGCAGCTGGACTTCAAGGCCAGGCGTAGCGATGTGCTTGAGCAGCGCCTCGGTGAAGGGGCTGTGTGTTCGTCCGATGCCATCGTCCGCCGTCGTCCCGTCCCTGGCGGCATAGGCCACAAGGGTATTGTCCTCGGGTTCGATGCGGTAGAGCCCGCGACTGCCGCTTCGCTTGGCTCCGGCCAGGGGGAACAGATTGTTGCGGCAGGCATCGAGGATGACGAGCTTCAACTGCCGGATGCCGTCGAGCTGGTCGAGCACAGTGTTGAGTGGAATTGCTTCCAGCTCGAGCGCGCTGGCCCTATCGAGGACGGCATCGACAGGGATCAGGTAGTTGCGGCCCCCCACCTCGGTTCCGTGGCCGGCAAAGTAGACAAGGCCCAGGTCCGCGCCGGCCGCTTCACGGGCCGTTTCACGGAGCGCAGCGCGGAAGCCCTCGATGCCAAGATTCTTCCTTAGGATGACCTTGTCAAAGCCGAGCTTTCCCAACGCCTCGGCCATGGCAGCAGCATCATTGACGGGATTCTGCAGCGGTCCGACCCCGTAGTCGGCGTTACCGATCACAAGGGCCACCCTTTTGGCCTCCGCAGGGCACGGATACAGGCCGCCGACCGCACACCAACCGGCAACAACCCACGGAATGACGTGTCGCATGACGCCCTCTCGGCAGCCGGGCAATATCCAGACTTGCCGACTTTTCGAGAGTGCCCGATCTGCCAGCTGCCGCCAAGCCGTCGCGCCTCCAATCCGATTGGAGCGCACGTCCGGACGCAAGAAACGGGCTGTAGCGACGAGGGGTACGATGCTTCGCCAAAGAGCGAGACCGATAGCGCGGTAGCGTCGGTGGTGAGCTGCGCGCCTCACCGATCGCCGATCTCGCTCTGATGCCCCACTGTTCCTATGCCTCAAGAATCGCGACAGCCCGCGTCCAGCCGGCGGAGGCGGCTTTGATCTTCACGGGGAAGCAGGCGACCTTGAAGCCGGTGGCGGGCAGCGCCTCCAGGTTGGCGAGCTTCTCGATGTGGCAGTAGCCGATCTCGCGGCCGGACTTGTGACCCTCCCAGATCAGGTGGGCGTTCCCGGTCTCGGCGTACTTCCTCGCCGTGTAGACGAACGGCGCATCCCACGACCAGGCGTCGGTGCCGGTGACGCGGACGCCGCGTGACGTCAGATAGAGGGTGGCGTCGCGGCCCATGCCGCAACCGGTGGCCACGTAGTCCGGCTGGCCGTAGCGGACGCCGGCGGCCGTGTTGACCAGCACAATCTCCAGGGGGCTCAGCGTGTGGCCGATGCGGGCGAGCTCCGCCTCCACGTCGGCGGCAGTGGCGACATAGCCGTTGGAGAAATGGCGGAAGTCGAGCTTCACGCCCGGCTGGAAGCACCACTCCAGCGGCACCTCGTCGATCGTGAGGGCGCGCTTGCCTCCGTCCATGGTGGAGGCGAAGTGCCAGGGCGCGTCGAGGTGGGTGCCGTTGTGGGTGGTGATCTCGACGCGTTCGATGGCCCAGCCCTCGCCGTCGGGAAGGTCGGCGGGCTGCAGGCCCGGAAAGAACCGGCACACCTCCGGCGCGCTCTCCTTGTGGCCGACATAGGCGATCTTGGGCTCCATGCCCGGCGGGTCCGAAGCGATGCCGCCTTCCAAGGCAACCGAGATGTCGATGATGCGGGTGGGCATGCTGTTCCTCCGGGTCCAGACGCGGCAGTCGGCAGTCGGGCAGTTGACGGGGTCAGACCCCTCGCCTCAACCTTTGAGATACCATTCGGCAGTGGAGGCGAGGGGTCTGACCCCGTTTCCCGTTTTCACCCACAGAAAGCCCAACTCTGGCCGCATTGGGGCACAGGATGCCCCTGGCACTGGGGGCCGGAAGCGGTTACGCAGTGCAAAAGGGGGGGGCAGGGGTGCCGGCAGGGGCGCCACTCCGATTCGGCGCAGCAGCCCGCGACAACCGAGAGAGACGGGGCACCACATGCAAGCTGGCGGTTTTTCGCTTCTGGAGCTGTTCTGGCAGGCGCATCCGGTCGTCAAGTTCGTGATGATCGGACTGCTGGTGGCGTCGGTGTGGGCCTGGGCCATCATCTTCGAGAAGCTGTTCGCCTTCCGGCGGGCGCGGCGCGAGGCGGACCGGTTCGAGCAGATGTTCTGGTCCGGCCAGTCGCTGGACGAGCTCTATATCGGCCTGTCGCAGACCGGACGCACCTTCTCCATGGCCTCGCTGTTCGTGGCCGCCATGCGCGAGTGGAAGCGGTCGGTGGAGGGCAGTATCCGGGCCCTGGGCGGTATCCAGATGCGGGTGGAGAAGGTGATGGACGTGACCATCACGCGCGAGATGGAGCAGCTCGACCGCCGGCTCCTGTTCCTGGCCACCGTGGGCTCCATCGCCCCGTTCGTGGGCCTGTTCGGCACGGTCTGGGGCATCATGACCAGCTTCCAGGCCATCGCCGTGTCGAAGAGCACCAACCTGGCGGTGGTGGCGCCCGGCATCGCCGAGGCCCTGTTCGCGACCGCGTTAGGGCTCTTGGCGGCCATCCCCGCGGTCATATTCTACAACAAGTTCGCCGCCGATTCGTCGCGCCTGTCGCAGCGCCTGGAGACGTTCGCCGACGAGTTCTCGGCCATCGTCTCGCGCCAGATCGACGTGAGAACCTGAGGGCGGAGCCGAGCGGATGGGCGTCAGTCTGCAGAGCGGCGGCAGGCCGGGGGACGGCCGGCGCAACCGCGCGCCCCGGCACACGGTCATGCACGAGATCAACGTGACGCCCTTCGTGGACGTCATGCTGGTGCTGCTGATCGTCTTCATGGTTGCCGCACCGCTGCTGTTGTCGGGGCTGCCGGTGGACCTGCCGAGCGTCAAGGGGCAGTCGCTCAACGTGAACCAGGAGCAGCTGACGGTGACGCTCGACCGGGAGGGGCGCGTCTATCTCGGCTCCGCCGAGGAGCCGCTGGAGCTCGATCAGCTTTCAGCCAAGCTCAAGGCGATCGGCAAGAACGCCGAGGAGCAGACCATTCTGTTCCGCGGCGACCGGCTGGCGCAGTACGGGCGGGTCTCCGAGGTGCTGAATGCCGTGATCCAGGGGGGTTACAAGAAATTCACGTTTGTGAGCGGTCCTGAGGATATCCAGAGCGAGGCCCGCAAGGGGTCCACGAAGAACTAGCGACCCAAGAACTAGCGACCAACCAGCGGGACAGGAGCTTGCAGTTCGGACTCGTCATCTCGGTCCTGTTGCACGTCGCGATCCTCGGATGGACGCTGATCTCCATCCACTCGCAGCGGCAGCTGATCTCGCCCGAGCCGGAGCCGGTGGCGGTGGGCATGGTCGCTCCCGGCGAGGTGACGAAGATCAAGCTGGGCTCACGCACCGCCAAGCTGCTGGAGGCCGAGGCCAAGGAGAGCCCCAAGGGCGAGGCGGCCAAGAAGGAGGCTCCCAAGGCCAAGCTGGCGGCTGCGGCGGCGCCGCCACCTCCGCCACCGGTGCCGGAGAAGACACCGGACCCGATTGCCCAGAAGCTGGCGGAGCCGCCTCCTGCGCCCACCCCCGCCCCTCCGCCGCCCGCCGAGGCACAGAAGAAGCTCGAAGCCGAGCAGAAGGAGCGCGACCGCCAGGCCGCCGAGAAGCTCAAGGCCCAAGAGCAGCGCAAGGCAGAGGAGCAGAAGGAGGCCGACGAGGCGGCGCTGCGGGCGGCCGAGGAGCAGAAGCGTGCGGAGGAGCAGAAGCGGATCGAGGAGCAGAAGCGCGCGGAAGAGCAGAAGCGGCATGAGGAGCAGAAAAAGGCCGAGGAGCAGAAGCGTCTGGAGGAGCAGCGCCGGCAGGCCGAGCTGAAGAAGAAGCGCGATGAGGAAAAGAAGCGCCGCGAGGCCGTGCTGAAGAAGAAGCGTGACGAGGAGAAGAAGCGCCAGGAGGCCGAGGCCGCCAAGCAGAAGCAGTTCAGCGCCGATAAGATCGCCGCGCTCCTCAACAAGGTCCCCGACGCAGCCCCGCCGCCGCCATCGGCGCCGGCCGACCAGCCCACCAAGAACAAGGGGCCGGCGCTCGGCGCCCAGGAAGGCCGCGACAAGCAGATATCGGCCAGCGAGATGGCCTTGCTGAAGGGGCGTATCCAGGCTCGCCTCAAGGCGTGCTGGGTGCTGCCATCCGGCGGCGGCGGGAGCGATGCGCCGGTCGTTACGTTGCGCTGGCATCTGAAGCCCGACGGCAGCCTGGACGGGGATCCTCAGGTGGAGCAGCCGCGCAGCGATCCCCTTTTCCGCCTGGCGGCAGAGGCGGCGCTGCGCGCGGTACGGGGGTGTGCCCCCTTCGACTTACCGCCGGAGCGTTACAACATCTGGCGCGTCATCACCTGGGAGTTCGATCCCACCCAGATGCTGTAACCGGCAGGGGATTTTGTTCTTGGACGAGGGACCATGAGCCAACCACGAAGGCCGCAAACCGAGACGGCCCCGCTACAAACTTACCGCGGCATGGAGGCCGAGCGAGGAGTGGCCCGCAACGTCCCCTCCCCCCTTGTGGGGGAGGGACACGGTGGGGGGGAGCCCCGGGAGCAGCCGGGGTCAGACCCCGCGCCGCCGGCGTCGTGCAAAGACCGATGCTGCAGAGGCGAGGGGTCTGACCCCTTTGGGAGTCCCCCCACCCCTAGCCGCTCCGCACATTTTGGAGGCGCGCGTCCGGCGCGACGGGGAGGGGAATCCTGTCACGCTCGCGGTGAGAGTTTCGCGCTCAACAGGCGCGACGCCATGGTGGGCCTAGGAGCCGCGGCACTGGCACCCCTCACTGCGCTGGGCTGGAGCGGGCGGGTCGCGGCGCAGGAGGGTCTGCGCGGCACGCAGCGGGAGGGCACCATTGCGCCGATCCCGATCGCGATACCGGTGTTCCTCGGCGAGGATGAGCGGTTTGTATCCGAGATGACCGGCGTCGTGACGGCCGACCTGGAGCGGTCCGGGCTGTTCCGGCCGCTGGACCCGGCCTCGTTCATCGACCGGGTGCGCGACATCAATACACCGCCCCGCTTCCAGGACTGGCGCCCCATCGGCGCCCAGGCGGTGGTGGTGGGGCGCGCCGGGCGGGCCTCGGACGGGCGCTACTATGCGGAATTCCGCCTCTACGACGTGCTCTCGCAGCGGGAGCTGGTGGCCAAGCGGTTCGCCGCCGAGGCGGTGGACTGGCGCCGGCTGGCGCATCGGGTGGCCGACCAGGTGTACGAGCGCCTCACCGGCGAGCGGGGCTACTTCGATACCCAGATCGCCTTCATCGACGAGACCGGCCCCAAGGAGCGCCGCCGCAAGCGCCTCGCCATCATGGACCAGGACGGCGCCAACGTGCGCCTCCTCACCCAGGGCAACGAGCTGGTGCTCACCCCCCGCTTCAGCCCCACGGCCCAGGAGGTCACGTTCCTGCAGTACGTGGGCGAGCAGCCGCGCGTGCAGCTCATGAACCTCGACACCGGCCACCGCGAGATGGTGGGCAACTTCCCCGGCATGACCTTCGCGCCGCGGTTCTCGCCGGACGGCCAGCGCATCGTCATGAGCATCGGCGAGGGCGGCGCATCGGGCATCGTCGAGATGGACCTGCGCAGCCGCCAGACGCGGCGGCTCACACAGATGGTGGCCATCGACACCGGCCCCTGCTACAGCCCGGACGGACGGCGGATCGTGTTCGAGTCGGACCGCGAGGGCACCCAGCAGCTGCATGTGATGAACGCCGACGGCACGGGGGCGCGGCGAATCAGCTACGGCGAAGGCCGCTATGCGACACCCGTCTGGTCGCCGCGGGGGGACCTCATCGCCTTCACCAAGCAGACGGGCGGCAGCTTCCTGATCGGGGTGATGCGCCCCGACGGGCAGGGTGAGCGCATTCTGACAGAGGGCTACCACAACGAGGGGCCAACCTGGTCGCCCAACGGCCGCGTGGTCATCTTCTTCCGCGAAACCCAGGGCGCCAGCGGCGGCCCCAGTCTCTTTTCCATCGATCTCACCGGCTACAACGAGCGCCGCGTGCAGACGCCCGCGTTCGGCTCCGATCCGGCCTGGGGGCCCCTGCGCAATTGAGTCAATCGCGCCACAGATTCAACTGATGCGTGCTTCCTTTACCCAGCCTTAACCGGATTGGTGTGTCCTTTGGCCGGGGTGAGCGAGGCCCGGATGCATCGGTGGGCCTGCAGTACAGAGTCCCGGCGTGCCGGTGCTTCGCAACGAAGTGGCATTTCCGCACCAACCCGTTGGTAAAACCCTTGGATCTGGCGCTGTGTTCTTGATCTGGGGTTTGCACACCGGTAGCGATTTGGGGCGATTGCCGAACACGTGTCAGGAGAGAACTATGAAGCTGAAGAACGTGATCGTTATCTCGGCGCTGGTCGCTGCAGTGGCCCTCGGCGCCTGCCGTCGTGAGGTGACTCACGAGCCGGTGAAGCTCGGTGCCGGCGACATCGCCGCCACGCAGCAGGCTCGCTGAGCCTGAGAGCCGACTTTGGCCCGCACGTGTGCGTTCCCCAGCCTCTGGGGCTGAGGCGGGGCGGATCGGTGTTGAAGAGTGCTTCTGGGCCTCATCGCGGCGCGTTGCGTCGTGGTGTGGCCCTGATGCTTTTTGGCGATGCCGCCTTCTGAGTGTGCCGCTTTCTGGCGACATTGAGGCGCGCGGCGAGCTGTGCTGGGGAAAACCTGCAACGAGATGTTGCAAGGCACGGCCGAACCAGGATTTAGGCTCTAGTTCAACTGATCTGGTCGTTCGTCATATTTCCGCGCGCCATGTTGGCTAAGAGGCGGAACGAGCCGGGACATTTCGGCATTGTGCACCTGCGTGCCCGACAGAGGCGGGCGCGAACAAGGGGGCTACCGCATGACGTATCTGACACGCCAAGTGCGGACGGCAGGCCTTTGCGCCGTCGCTGCCGTGGCGCTTGCTCTGGCGGGTTGCACGGGCAATCCCAAACCCGAGGACATGGCCAACAACGGCTACGCGGCGCCGGGCACGCCCAGGGATTTCATCACCAAGGCCGGCGACCTCGTGTATTTCTCGACCGACAACGTCGAGCTGTCGCCCGAGTCGCAGCAGACCCTCATGAACCAGGCGCGGTGGCTCAAGCAGTACGCCGAGCACCCGATCATGATCGAGGGCCATGCCG
>DATMZP010000499.1:0-5290 GCA_035573595.1 Hyphomicrobiaceae bacterium | reverse complement strand
TAGGAAATCCGCTGCGCGGCGGATGGGCACTGGGGCACCGGGAGACGAGCGGGAAACGAAAAATGCCGGAACGCCCAACGAGTTACGAGTACGAGGAGCTGTTGACGTGCGGCCGGGGCGATCTGTTCGGTCCCGGCAATGCCCAATTGCCGCTGCCGCCCATGCTGATGTTCGAGCGCATTTCTGCCATCTCGGAGACGGGGGGCGCCCACGGCAAGGGCCAGGTCGTGGCAGAGCTCAAGGTGGCCGGCAATCCGGCGCTGGACTGGATTTTCGCCTGCCATTTCAAGGGCGATTCTGTGATGCCAGGCTGCCTGCCGCTGGACGCGCTGTGGCAGCTTACTGGCTTCTTCCTGGGCTGGCTCGGCGCCCCCGGCCAGGGCCGTGCGCTGGGCGTGGGCGAGGTCAAGTTCAGCGGCATGGTGACGCCCACCACCAAGGTGGTGGAGTACGTGATCGACCTGAAGCGCGTGATTTTGCGCAAGCTCAAGCTGGCGATCGCCGACGGCGTTGTGAGAGCCGACGGCCAGGTGGTCTACGCCGCCAGCAACCTCAGAGTCGGCGTGTTCACGCCGGGCGAGCAGATCTCCCCCGCAACGTGACGCGGCCTGAGAAGTGCTGGCGGGAAAGGGTTTGCCCGGCGGCCGGTGGTGCGAGACGAACAGCACGACAAGTGCGAAGCGAGGTCCTGCATGAGACGTGTGGTCGTGACCGGCATGGGGGTTGTGTCCTCGATCGGCAACAACACCCAGGAGGTCCTGGCCTCCCTCAGGGACGGCAAGTCCGGCATCGTGCGGGCGGAGGAATACGCCAAGCTCGGATTCCGCTGCCAGGTGCACGGCGCCGTCGAGATCGAGTGGGAGCCGATGGTCCCGCGCAAGCCGCGCCGGTTCATGGAGGCCGGCGTGGGGTGGAACTACATCGCCATGGACCAGGCGATCCGCGACGCCGGCCTGGAGGCCGGCGAGGTGGTCAACGAGCGCACCGGCATCATCATGGGCTCCGGCGGCCCCTCCACCCGCGCCATCGTGCGCGCCGCCGACGTGACGCGCGAGAAGGACCCCAGGAAGGTGGGCCCGTTCGAGGTGCCGAAGGGCATGTGCTCGGGGCCTTCGGCGGCGCTGGCCACGGCCTTCCAGATCAAGGGCGTCAACTATTCGATCTCATCGGCCTGCGCCACCTCGGCGCATTGCATCGGCAATGCCGCCGAGATGATCCAATGGGGCAAGCAGGACGTGATGTTCGCCGGCGGCTGCGAGGAGCTGGACTGGACCCTGTCGGTGCTGTTCGATTCGATGGGTGCCATGTCGACCAGGTTCAACGACACCCCGGCCCGGGCGAGCCGCGCCTACGACAAGGACCGTGACGGTTTTGTGATCGCGGGCGGAGCGGGCGTGGTGGTGCTGGAGGAGCTGGAGCGGGCCAAGGCCCGCGGCGCCAGGATTTACGGCGAGCTGGTGGGCTACGGCGCCACCTCGGACGGATTCGACATGGTGGCGCCCTCGGGCGAGGGAGCGGTGCGTTGCATGCGCATGGCGATCTACGGCCACGACGGCAAGGGCGTTGGCCGGGTCGGCTACATCAACTCCCACGGGACGGCCACCCCCGTGGGCGACAAGGTGGAGGTAGAGGCCATCCGCGAGGCCTTCGGCAAGGACATCCCGCCGATCTCATCCACCAAGTCCCTGGCGGGCCACTCCCTGGGCGCCGCCGGGGTGCAGGAGGCCATCTTCTCGCTGCTCATGATGAACAACGGCTTCGTCTGTGCCAGCGCCAACATCGACACCCTGGACCCGGACTTCGAGGGCGTGCCCATTGCCACACAGCGCCACGACAATGTGTCGCTCGACTGCGTCATGTCCAACAGTTTCGGCTTCGGGGGCACCAATGCAACCCTTGTCTTCAGGCGCCATGACGCTTAAGCACGGCTGAGTGAGAGAGAGCTGCGCCCAAGTTGTTGATGGCGATGACTGAACGGGGTGGGTCGCAGACGGATCGGGCGTGCACGCCCACAGCTCGGAATGGACAACGGCCATGATGAAACCGGCCTCGAGGGACAAGGACATCGCCCGGGACATTGCCAAGCCTGGGCCGCTGATGGCCGGCAAGCGCGGCCTGATCATGGGTGTCGCCAACGAGCGCTCCATCGCGTGGGGCATCGCCCGTGTGCTGGCCGGACAGGGCGCCAAGCTGGCGTTCACCTACCAGGGCGAGGCGTTCGGCCGGCGCGCGATACCCCTCGCCAAATCGGTCGGATCGGAGATCATCGCCAGCTGCGACGTGAGTGACTTGGCGAGCGTCGACAGCGTCTTCGCAGAGATCAACAAGACCTGGGGCGGGCTCGACTTCGTGGTGCACGCGCTGGCCTTCTCCGATCGGCGCGAGCTGCAGGGGCGCTATTCCGACACCACGCGCGACAACTTCACCAACACGATGGTGATCTCGTGCTTCTCCTTCACCGAGATGGCCAAGCGCGCCGCCGCCCTGATGAACGACGGCGGCGCCATGCTGACGCTCACCTACGGCGGCTCGCAGCGGGTGGTGCCGTCCTATAACGTCATGGGCGTCGCCAAGGCGGCCCTGGAGGCCAGCGTGCGCTACCTGGCGGCCGACTTCGGCGGCCAGGGCATCCGTGTCAACGCGCTCTCTGCAGGTCCGATGCGGACGCTGGCCGGGGCCGGCATCTCGGACGCGCGCACCATCTTCAACTTCCAGGGCGAGCACGCCCCTCTCAAGCGCACCCCTACCCTCGACGAGGTGGGCGGCGCGGCTCTCTACCTGCTGTCCGACCTGTCCGGCGCCGTCACCGGCGAGGTGCACTACGTGGACTGCGGGTACAATGTGGCGGCCATGCCGAGCCTGGAGGCCCTCAAGGTCCAGGAGCAGGAAGCCGCCGCCGCCGGCCGCCGGTCCTCGCACACGGCCGAATAGGTTTCAGGGATCAGGTTTCAGGGATTAGGTTGGGGATTAGTTTTAGGGGCAAACGCCGTGGTCCCTGGAACCTGAAACCTAATCCCTAGAACCTCTGCGGCGACGAGAACGTGCCCATGTCCCGAGCCGCCGAGGCCGCCGGCTTCATCGACGAGGCGCACCGCGCCCGCGCCCGCTACCGGAACCTGCCGGACGACATTGCGCCGACGACGGTGGCCGAGGCCTATGCGGCGCAGGCGGCGCTGTGCGAGCTGTGGGGGGCGCGGCTGGGGCCGGTCGCCGGCCTCAAGATCGCCACCACCACAAGGGTGATGCAGGAGCTGATGGGCATCGACCACCCCTGCATGGGCACCATCTTCGCCGCCCGCGTCTACGCCTCGCCGGCGACCATCGCCAAGTCTGATTTCATCAACGTGCGGGTCGAGTGCGAGCTGGCGGTGCGCCTTCGCCGCGACCTGCCGGAGGCCGGCGCGCCCTATACGCGCGAGAGCGTGCGCGGCGCCGTCGCCGAGGTCATGGCCGCCTTCGAGCTGATCGAGGATCGCTTCGCCGATTACAAGTCCTGCAAAGCCTTCTCGCTGATCGCCGACAACGCCTGGAACGGCGGCGTGGTGCTCGGCCGCGCCGTGCCGCTCGCCGCCAGCCTCAACATCGACGGCATCGCCGGCGCATTGAGCAGCAACGGCAGGCAGCTGGGCACCGGGAAGACCGACGACCCGCTGGGAGCGCTGGCCTGGCTTGCCAACCAGGCCGCCGAGTGCGGGCGTCCCATCGCCGCCGGCATGGTGGTGATCACCGGCAGCGTCATCCCAACGGTGGACATCGCCGCCGGCGAGCGTCTCGATTTCGCCATCGAGGGCATCGGAGAGGTGTCGCTGAGCGCCAGCTGAACCGGCGGCAGGGGCGCACCACAAAAGGAGGAGCACATGCCCAAGATGACGGATTCCCGGCGCAAGAGGATCCAGGCCAGGCAGCGGCAGCTGCGCTCTGCGCAGAAGCGGGAGAAAAAGGGGGCGAAACGGACGGAGCGCGCCGGAAAGCCCGCCGCCACGACGTAGGCCGAAGGAGTTCCGGGCCAAATCCGGACTTGACCCGCCGCCGCCCGCCCCGAAGACTGATTGCGCGCCGCGCTCCGAGGTGGGACCGGGCGTGCAGTCTCCATCAGGGGCGCACCCGTGGACGAGAGAGAGGCCGACGGCTACTCGGTAGCCTACAGCCGCGATAACGTCGAGTTTCCGATCTACGCCCTGGCCGCGGTGGCGGCCATCCTGATTGCGACGGCGTTCATCACCGGCGAGGCGCTGTGGCTGGCGCTCGGCACCGCCGCCGCCGGGCTCACCTACTACAATCTCCCTCTCATCGAGACGCGGCCGACCATCGGCGCCAACCAGTACGGCGTCTTCATCCAGGCCCTCGGCCTGATCCGCTGGCGGGCCATCGACCGCATCGAGCTGGTGCCGATCCACGAGCGCGCCACGACCTTCCACGAGCTGCGGATCGTGCTCGGCGCCCCACTGGCCAACGCCCTCGTCGCCGACTGGCGGCGGCAGCCCTTCCACCGCTCCCTCATGCGCCCGCCGTGGCGCATGCACGGCAACAACGTGGTTCGCATCAATGTCGAGCCCTTCGACCAGCCACCCGACGCGATCCACGAGACGCTGGTGCGGATGTACGACTACTACCGGAGCTGACCAGGCCATGCCCCAACGCAGCGCAGGACTGCTCCTCTACCGGCGCCGGCAGCGCGGCGTCGAGGTGCTGCTGGTGCACCCGGGCGGGCCGTTCTGGGCGCGCAAGGACGAGGGGGCGTGGGGCATTCCCAAGGGCGAGTACAGCCCCGGCGAGGACCCGCTGGCGGCGGCTCGGCGCGAGTTCGCCGAGGAGACGGGCGCCGCTCCTCCGGCGGGTGAAGCGGTGGCCTTGGGCGCGTTCCGCCAGGGATCGGGCAAGATCGTGCAGGCGTGGGCTCTGGAGGGCGACTTCGATCCGGCCCGCCTCAAGAGCAACACCTTCACGATGCAATGGCCGCCGCGCTCGGGCAGGACGCTCCAGGTGCCCGAGGTCGATCGCGCGGGCTGGTTCACCCCCGAGGAGGCTATGCGCAAGCTCCTCAAGGGCCAGCGCCCGATCCTGGTGGCGCTGATCGAGAGGTGTCAGACACTCCGGGCCTGACACCGTATGCACGGCTCACGGCAGCTTCGGCGGAGGCACGGCCTCGCCCTCGCCGGTCAGCGTCTCCATGAAGGCGACGAGGTCGATGCGCTGCTGGTCGGTCAGGGCGATGGGCTTGATCAGAGGCGAGCGGCTCGGGCGGTCGATGCCGCCCTTCTCGTAGTGCCTCACCACCGCATGGAGATCG
>DATMZP010000498.1:0-7177 GCA_035573595.1 Hyphomicrobiaceae bacterium | reverse complement strand
TCGGCACGGCCGATCGCGTCGCCGTGCTGCTGCAGCAAGGGCATGGCGGGCCGATCGTGGGGGCCGCCATCCTCGACGGGATCTGAGCGGGGGCTCTGCGCGCCCGTATTGCTTCTGCCCGGATGCGGCCACTCTCTGGTCTCAAGCTCTGCCCCCACCCACCGTCTAGCGAACGTCCAACAGCGAACCTGGGGAGGAGAATGGCCATGACAGGCCCAATGACAGGCCCACGCATCAGCTACGTTGAACCCGCCACCATCGCCGATGCCGACATGCTGGCAGAGCTCGACCGCTGCCGCCGCGAGGGCACCCCGCGGCCGGAAAGCCAGGCGGTCCGGGCGCACGTGCCGGCGGTGTTCTGGTCGTTCGCCAACAGCTGGCGCGACGTGTTCAAGAACGGCGTGGCGGACCACGCCATCAAGGAGCTGTGCCGGCTCTACGTGTCGCGCTCGGTGAAGTGCGAGTATTGCGGCAATCAGCGGTCCATGAAGGCCGCCAAGCTGGGCGCGATGGAGGAGGACTACCGCGACCTGCTCGATTTCGAGAAGTCCACCCGCTACAGCGACCGGCAGAAGGCGGCGCTGGCCTGGGCCGAGGCCATCACCTGGGACCTGCCCGCGGACGACGCGCTGTGGGCGCGCCTGCGGCGGCACTTCACGGAGCCGGAGCTGGTGGAGATCGGCTACTTCGTCGCGCTCACCATGGGCCAGCAGCGCTGGCTCAGGACGCTCGATATCGAGCACCACCAGATTCTGGCCGGCACCGACGCCTCCATGGCCCCCGGCTTCGAGACTGAGGAGGCCCTTCGCCGCGCCAAGGCCGATCCCGCCTACTGGGCGCGCAGCGAGTGAGCCGCGGACTCCCTCTCCTCCGCAGGCGGGGAGAGGGAGCGGACCGCGTAAACCATTTCCGGCGCGGGTTGTGTGCTAATGAGGCCGACACAGGGCACCGCGGCTCCCCTCCAACGTGTCTCGGAGGCACGACGGGGCCGCTCGCAAGAGGGATAACCGGCCAGGCGATGATCGGCGTCTTCGATTCGGGGCACGGCGGCCTTACCGTCTTCCGCGCTCTCATTGCCCGCTTTCCGCGGTTGCCGCTCGTCTACCTCGGCGACCATGCCAACGTGCCCTACGGCGACCGTCCCTCCGACGAGATCGTGGCCCTGACTCGCGGCGGGGTGGAGGCCCTGTTCCGCCGCGGCTGCAAGCTGGTGCTGCTCGGCTGCAATACCGCCACTTGCGTCGCCGCCCGCACCCTGCAGCAGAGCTGGCTGGCCGTGAGCGGCTGGCCCGGCCGCAACGTGCTCGGCATCGTCGCCCCCACCGTGGAGGCGGCCACCCAGACCCCGTGGGCGGTGACGGCCCCGCAGTATCCCCAGAAGTACAACACCGACACCGTGGCCGTGTTCGGCACCACGCGCACCATCGCCTCGCACGCATACCCTGAGGAGATCCGCAAGCGCTGCCCGAAGGTGACGGTGGTGCAGCAGACCTGCCCGGAGCTCGTCCCCGCCATCGAGGAGGGCGCGCCGGAGCCGTTGCTCGACGATCTGGTGCGGCGCGGCGTTGCAGCCCTGCTGGCTCAGACCGAGGGTGCGCCGCCACACCGGGCCATTCTGGGCTGCACGCACTACCCGCTGGTGGAGCACCTGTTCCGCCGTCACCTGCCGCCTTTCACGCGGCTGATCTCCCAGCCGCAAGTGGTGGCCGACAGCCTGGAGGACTACCTGCAGCGCCACCCGCGCTACATCGACGGCGCCGCGGTGAGCGCTGATGCTGCGCCGGACTCCGCGCCGCCCCTCCTGCTGACCACGGGCGACCCCTCCCGCGTCAGCGCCGCCGCCCGCATCTTCTGGCGCGACGCCCCCGCGTTCCGGCATTTGGCCGTGTAGGCCGACAATATCCCGCTGCGCCCCAGCCGTAGCTATGGCGATAGCGGACGCTTTGTGTTAGTCCTATTTTATCGCACTCCACCCAATTGCCGTCGTGATCGGCACGGAAGCACAGGGACCTGGATATTCGAAGCCCTGGGGGCGCTTGAAATCGCAATAGTGGTGTGTATATCTATGGCGAATATAACCATCGAGCGAAACAGCCGAAAGATCCTAGCGCGGCTTCAGTAGGACGGCTGGCGCGTCGTCAATATCGAAGGCAGCCATCACAAGCTCGCGCATCCGGTGCACAAGCATAAGATCATCCTCGTGCACCCCAAGAAGGACCTCCCGATTGGCACGGCAAGGCAGATTCACAAAGCGGCGGGCTGGCTCTAAGAAAGAGTCGAAGATGAACAAATATGCCGCTGTGCTTCACAAGGACCACGACAGTGCCTACGGCGTTTATTTCCCCGACCTCGTCGGCTGCTTCGGAGCCGGAGAGATCGAGGACGAGGCCCTGGAAAGCGCGCGCATCTCGCTACGCATTTACGTGGAGGACTTGGTCGAGAGCGGGCAGGCGGCTCCACGCGCCCGGACGATTCACGAGCTGCTGAGCGACGGGGAGGTCCGTGACTCCATGGCCGAAGGTGGCGTCCTCATTCTGGTGCCGCTGTTGCTCGGCGACAAGAAGCGCCGCGTGAACGTGACGCTCGAGCCGTCGCTGATTGCCGCCATCGACGAGGCGGCGCGTGTGTCCGGGACAAGTCGCTCCGACTACCTGGCGCATGCCGCATGGCGCGCCATTGAGCAGGAGACCGGCGCGGTGAAGGTGTCCGCTAAGGCGCCAAGAAGCGCCCGCAGGACCAAGGTGGCCGGCAGGACGAGCAAGGTGCGCACTTCCGCCCTGGTGTGAGCCATACGACGGCGCTCGGCGAGACGTCCGGGTCACGCAAACTCCATGATCACCGCGTCGACAGCGAGGCTGTCGCCCGGCTTGGCGCGCACTGCCTTGACCACGCCGTCGCGCTCGGCGCGGAGGATGTTTTCCATTTTCATGGCCTCCACCACGCACAGGGCCTCGCCCACCTTCACCTCCTGCCCCTCGGTCACGCTGATGGCCTTCACCAGCCCCGGCATGGGGCACAGCAGCAGCTTGGAGGTGTCGGGCGGGGCCTTCTCGGGCATCAGGGCGGCGAGCTGGGCCTCGCGCTCGGTATAGACGCGGGTCTTGGCGCGGGCGCCGCGGTAGCTCAAGTCGTAGCCGTTGAGGATGGGGCGCACCTGCACGGTCACGCGCCGGTCGCCCACCTTGCCGCGCCATACCGGGTTGCCGAGCCACCAGTCGGCGTCCACGTTGAGGGCGGCGCGGCGAATGCTCTTGGCGTCCACCAGCGTCACCTTGGTGGGGTTGCCGAGCGTGCCCTCCACCCGCGCCGCCACCAGCGTGCCGCCCACATCGGCGTAGCGGCGCGAGGAGAAGCGCACCGCCGGCCCCGACATCTGGTCTGTGATGGCGCGCCGGCGGTTGTTGCTGAGATGATCGATGGCCACCGCCACCGCCGCCAGCACATCCAGGTCTTCGCCCTCGGGCGCGCCCAGCTTGAACCCGCCCTTGTACTCCTCGGCGATGAAGCCGGTGGAGAGCCTGCCCTCGCGCCAGCGGGGATGCTGCATCAGCGCCGCCAGGAATGGAATGTTGTGCTCCACCCCGTCGATGACGAAGGCGTCGAGCGCGTCCGCCTGCAGGTCGACGGCGGCCCCGCGCGTCGCCCCGTGCGTGACCAGCTTAGCAATCATCGGGTCGTAGAACATGGAGATCTCGGCGCCCTCGAACACGCCGGCGTCGGTGCGGACGGTGCCGTCCTCGTCCGTCCCGTCCTCGGGCGGCCGGTAGCGCGAGAGGCGGCCGATGGAGGGCAGGAAGTTGCGCAACGGGTCCTCGGCGTAGATGCGTGTCTCGACCGCCCAGCCGTTGAGCCTTACGTCCTCCTGCCTGATCTTGAGCTTCTCGCCGGCGGCCACCCGGATCATCTGCTCGACGAGGTCGATGCCCGTCACCAGCTCGGTGACGGGGTGCTCCACCTGGAGCCGGGTGTTCATCTCCAGGAAGTAGAAGCTCTTATCCTGCCCGGCCACGAATTCCACTGTGCCCGCGCTGTCGTAGCCCACCGCCCTGGCCAGCGCGACCGCCTGCTCGCCCATGGCCTTGCGGGTCTTAGGGTCGAGCAGCGGCGAGGGCGCCTCCTCCACGACCTTCTGGTTGCGGCGTTGGATCGAGCATTCGCGCTCGCCCAGGTAGATGACGTGCCCGTGCTTGTCGCCCAGCACCTGGATCTCGATATGGCGCGGGTTCTCGATGAACTTCTCGATGAACACCCGGTCGTCGCCGAAGCTCGACTTGGCCTCCGACCTCGCCAGCGCGAAGCCCTCCTCGGCCTCTTTTGCGCTGAAGGCGACGCGCATGCCCTTGCCGCCGCCGCCGGCCGAGGCCTTGATCATCACGGGGTAGCCGATCTCGGCGGCAATCTCGACGGCGTGGCGGGCGTCGGAGATCTCGCCCAGGAAGCCCGGCACGGTGGAGACCTTCGCCTTCGCCGCCGCCTTCTTGCTCTCGATCTTGTCGCCCATGGCGGCAATGGCTTTGGGGTTGGGCCCGATGAACACGATGCCGGCCTTGGCCAGAGCGATGGGGAACGCCTCGCGCTCGGAGAGGAAGCCATAGCCGGGGTGCACGGCCTCGGCGCCCGTTTGCCGGCAGGCCTCCACGATCTTGTCGATCACAAGATACGACTGCGCCGCCGGCGCCGGGCCGATGGCCACCGCCTCGTCCGCCATCTCGACATGCAGGGCGTCGCGATCGGCCTCGGAGTAGACGGCCACCGTGCGGATGCCGAGCCGACGCGCGGTTCTGACGATGCGGCAGGCGATCTCGCCACGGTTGGCGATCAGGATTTTGTTGAACATGCAGCTGCCATTCGCAAGGCTCCCACAATCATCCCCTAAGCTGCGGCGTGGGCCTTGTCCACAGCGCATGGCAGCGGGCGCTCGGTAGTGGGATTTGGCCGTGGGCGGGAACATATGTCATATCCGCGGCGCATAAGCCGGCGGCAGCGCGCCTTGGCGGGCGACCCCACAGCAGCCCTTCCAGCCAATGCCGGCATCACTCCATTCCGCGGCAAGTACCCATGTCCCGCCTCAATGCCGACATCGCCCTGCTGCTGGCCGCCGCCGTGTGGGGCGTGGCGTTCCTGTTCCAGAAATCCGCCATGGACCATGTCGGGCCGCTCGCCTTCATCGCGGCGCGTGCCGCCTTGGCGGCGGTGGCGCTGGCGCCGCTGGCCTGGCGCGAGCACCGGCGCGCCGCGGCGAGGACGGCCAGTCCAGGGTTCCGGCCAGGGTTCGGGCCAGGGTTCGGGCCGGGGCTCTGGGGCGTGGCCATATGGGGCGGCGCGGCATTCTTCGTGGCGGCGTGGCTGCAGCAGGCGGGCATCAGGACGGCCACCGTCACCAACACCAGCTTTCTCACCGCCCTCTACGTGGTCCTGACGCCGTTCGTGGCCTGGGCCTGGAGCGGCAAGCTGCCGGGCGGGACCGTTTGGCCCGCCGTAGCCCTGTCGACGCTCGGCACCTGGCTGCTCGGGGGCGGCGGCACGCTGAGTGGGCTCGGCCACGGCGACGCGCTGGTGGCGCTGTGCGCCCTGTTTTGGGCCATCCACGTCGTCATCACCGGGCGGGCGGCGCGGTTCGGCCGGCCTGTCGGCTTCACCGCCGTTCAATTCGCCGTGGTGGCGGTGTTGGCGGCCCTCGGCAGCGCGGCGTTCGAGACGACAACCCTGCGGGGCCTCGCCGGTGCCGCGCCCGATATCCTCTACGTCGGCCTGCTCTCCAGCGCCCTCACCTTCACCATCCTGATCGTGGCCCTGCAGTACACGCCTCCCTCGGAGGCTGCGGTGATCGTGAGCATGGAGAGCGTGTTCGCCGCGCTCGCCGCCTTCGTGGTGCTGGGCGAGCGCCTGCCGGCCATCGGCTGGCTCGGGGCCGCTCTCATCCTCGGTGCCACCCTGCTCTTGCAGCTCGGCCCGGCCATCGGCGCGCGCCTCGGCCGGGCCCGCGCCGCGCCCGCGGAGGAGCGGGGGATGCATTAGGGTTCCGGCCCGTCTTGCCGCTGCATCCGGAGCCGCCGTCCGCCGGATTCGCCCGATCTGCTCCCCGATCTGATCAAGGAGGACAGACGTCAACCAGACGGTGTGTGGTGTATGATGGCGCAGGCTCCGTGCATCGGGGGAAAGGACCATGCGGCCATCGGGTTATCTGCGGCCCGCGGCTTCGGCCGTCGCGACGCTCGTGATGGCGCTCGTTGTGGCGTTCATGTCGGCGCCGTGCCTGCAGGCACGTGACGACGATGGCGGGGACGAGGACGTGCTTTGGTTGCGGCGCTCCACCTGGGAGCTCAGCACCTCTCTGACGTTCCATCGCTACCTGGAGCCGTTCGAGCGGGTGTCCTCGGCCCACGCCTGCCGCAATCGTTGCGTGCGCAATCGCCACTGCACCGGTTGGACCTACTATGACGCCGGCTTCAGGGAGGCCGGCGAATTGTCCTACCGGCTGCAGCGCGTCTGCGTGCTGGGCGCCGGCCTCAAGGACCGCAAGTACGGCAGCATGCCGGGGCGCACCTCCGGCGTCGTCAACGGCGAGGGGCCGGAGGACTAAAGCAGAGTTCCCTAGCTGGTCCAACGGATGGCCAGCGGTTCCGTGTGTCCGCTTTCGATGCGTTCCTGCCAGACGGCAGCCCATCGCACGGTGAGTTTTGACCCAGAGCCGCCGACATCAACGCTCGCGACGCGGACGAGCTTTTTGTCAGTTCCTTGAGGGCAAAGCGGACCCCAGCAACCGCGCGCCGGCGATCTGTCGGAGGGCGCGACCATGTGATCGCGCTCATCGGAACCGGCGCTGCTCCTCCTCTCTGTGAAGAGCGCAGCGAAGAGCTGAGCTGGCCGTGCGCAACCTCAAGCCACCTACTGGTCGACATGCGTCAGCGTAAAGAGACCGTGCAGCGAAACCCGCCAATACATGGCTCAATATCGGCGGAAAGGCACGCTGGTGTCGCTGATTCCATGGGTTATGCCACCAGCAATACGTTTCCGATTGTGATCTCATTAGCGGTATACAGAACATTAGTCATCCGGGGTCGCCGGAGTCTAACGGCAACAGATATGTCTTCAACAGATCCAACCGTCCTTAGCACGGCGCGCACCCCGCCTCGCAAAGCTGCCACTGCGGGCTCTTCCCCAGCATCTGGTCCAC
>DATMZP010000497.1:0-3677 GCA_035573595.1 Hyphomicrobiaceae bacterium | reverse complement strand
CTGCCAGCGATCCGATGTCTCTACGACGCCGCAACCGATGCGGCGAAATGGACAGGCTTCCTCAAGGAGCTGGCGCTCTGCTTCGACGCCGACGGCGCGAACCTCATTCGCGTGAACCCCGAGGACCAGGCTCTGACCTTCTGCGCGCTCTACGGCTACGACGCGGCCGTCCGCAGGTTGTTCGCCAAGGACGGGGCGGATTTCGGTACGGCCCTGGCGCGTTACGAGCGGCGCTTCGCGGAGCTCATGCCCACCGATCCTCGGGTGCGGTTCATCGAGCGGTTTCCCAGTCGCCCCCTCTCCTGTCGCCTGGAGATCGGCGAGGCGGAGATCCACGGCTCGACGATGTATCGGGACATCCTGAGGCCCGCCGACGTCGAATACTCCCTGGTCGTGAACGTCCCGGAGGACGACGGCTCGCTGATCATGTTTGGCGTGTTCCGCGGCCGGGCCTCGACCTATTTCACGGAGCCAGAGGTCCAGCTCTTCGGCGAGCTCATTCCCCACGTGAAGCAGGCCGTCGGCCTGAGCGAGCGCCTGGCAAGGGTCGACTTGGCCAACCGGGTGGCCCTGGAGGCGCTGGACGCCCTTTCCGTCGGTGTCCTCATCGTCGACGAGGACAGCCGGATGATCCACGCGAATGCCGCCGGCCGCGGCATCGTCACCATGGCCGACGGCGTCTCTCTGCATGGCGGCAGCCTGAAGCTCCACCGCCGGGAGGAGGATGCCGCGCTGCGCCGCGCCATCTGGGACGCGGTCGCCCAGGCCCGTGGCGGCGACAGCCCGCCGGGAGAGGCGATGACGGTCTGGCGGCCTTCGGGCAACGAGCCCTTTCCCGTCATGGTGGGGGCGCTGTGGGGAAACCACCTGCGCTATGGACTGGGCCGGCTCGACGAGCCCCTGGCCGTCGTTTTCGTGACGGTGCCGGAGGAGCCGCAGGAAGCGCCGGCCGAGCTGCTGCGGCGGCTGTTCGGGCTCACCCCCGCCGAGGCGAGGCTGTGCGAGCGACTGGTCCTCGGCCACACGGTGGAGGAGGCCGCGAACGACCTCGCCATCGCTACCGGCACCGCCCGCATCCAGTTGAAGTCCGTGTTTGCCAAGACCGGTGTCGGCCGCCAGACCGAGCTGGTGGCCAAGGTTCTGTCTACCCCGGTCTGGATGCGCCACCGCGGCACCACCGCGCCATAGGTCGGATGGGAGGCCGGCGGCGAGGGCGCCCGTGGATATCCCATTTGGGATATGCGCGGCCGCGCCGGTTTCAGCGAGATAGACGACAGCGCGGACGGTCGCTCCGGCTTCGGTGCGGGCATCTATCAGCCCGAGGGCGGCCGTCCCGCGCGATAGGCCCTCCTGTGAGGTTTGGCTCTACTCTCCGGCCGGCGGCGGCGCCGGTCGAGTCAAATCCGCCATCCCGAGTGGATCGCCGCAATTCCCCCTGTAAGGTTGCGGAAGGAGACGCGAGAGAAGCCGGCCGCGCGGATCATCTGGGCGAAGGGCTCCTGCCTGGGGAACCTGCGGATGCTCTCCACGAGGTAGCGATAGGACTCGGCGTCGCCGGCGGCAAGTTGGCCGAGCCGCGGAATCACCTCGAAGGAGTGGAAGTCGTAGAGGCGGTCGAGAAGCGGCACCTCGCAGGCGGAGAACTCAAGGGCCAGGAACCGCCCGCCGGTCTTGAGCACGCGATAAGCCTCGGCCAGCGCCCTGTCGATGTGCGTGACGTTGCGGATGCCGAAGGCGATGGTGTAGGCGTCGAAGGTCTTGTCGGAGAACGGCAGCGCCTCGGCGTTGGCGATGGTGAAGGTGACCCGTTCGCTCAAGCCGGCTTCGGCCACGCGCCTGCGGCCGACCTCGACCATCTCGGGGCTGATATCGAGCAGCGTCACCCGCGAGCCCGGCCCGCTGGCACGCAGCGCGTTGAGCGTCACATCGCCGGTGCCGCCTGCCACGTCGAGGAGATGAAAGGCGCGCTCCGACCTGGGTGGTGCAAGGCAGCCGATCAGATCGTCCTTCCACAGCCGGTGCAGGCCGCCCGACATCAGGTCGTTCATCAGGTCGTAGCGGCCGGCGACCGAGGAGAACACCTCGTTCACCAGCCCCTGCCGCGCCTCCTCCGGCACGGACTGGAAACCGAAGGAGACGGTCTCGCCGGTGGCTCTCTCGTGTGTGCTGGTCATAGCTGGCCATCTTAGCGGGGTCAGACCCCTCGCGCATACGGCAGAGTTCAATCGGGAGGCGGAGGCGAGGGGTCTGACCCCGTTCGCCAGTTCACGAGAAGAACGCCCCAAACCTCTCCAGCACTTCCTTCGGCGCCTCCTCCGCCAGGTAGTGCCCGCTGTTGACGGGGCCCCCCGTCATCTCGGCCGCGCAATACTGGCGCCAGATGGCCAGAGCATCGTACCAGCGGGCGATCTTGCCCTTCGCCCCCCACAGCACAAGCAGCGGGCACTCGATCTTCTCGCCAGCCGCCCGCGAGGCGCGGTCGTGCTCCAGGTCGATGCTGGCGGCGGCGCGGTAATCCTCGCAGATGCCGCGGATCGTATCCGGATTGCGCACAGCGGCCAGGTAGTTGGCCAGGGCGTCAGGGTGGAAGAGATCCTGCGGCCTGGCGCCGCGGGTGGTGTGGGTGTTGAACCAGATCTCCGGCGCCGCATTGATGAGCACCTCGGGGTAGGGATGCTGCTGGGCCAGCCAGAACCAGTGGTAGTAGCCGAGTGCGAAGTCCATATCGGTACGCTCGAAATGCTCGATGGTGGGTACGATGTCGAGCACGGCCAGCTTCTCGACCCGATCAGGAGAGTCGAGCGCCAGCCGATGCGCCACGCGGGCGCCGCGGTCGTGGCTGCCGATCAGGAAGCGCGTATGTCCCAGCGCCTCCATCAGCTCCACCATGTCGCGCGCCATGGTGCGCTTGGCGTAGGGAGCGTGGTCCGGCGTGGCGGGCGGCTTCAGCGAGCCGCCGTAGCCGCGCAGGTCCGGGCAGATCACGGTGAAGCGCTTGGCCAACTCGGGCGCCACTGCGTTCCACATGGCGTGCGTCTGAGGGTTGCCGTGCAGCAACAGCAGGGGCGGACCTGAGCCGCCGCGCCGCACCCGGATCGCTCCGTCCTTGACCGTGACCCCTTCGAGGGTGAACCCTGGAAAGAACATGAAAGGCGCCTTTCTCCTGTGCGCTCGCGCGGGAGCGGCCCTCAAGGTACTCTTGCCGCCCGTGCCGGGCCAATGGATCGTCGATGCCACCATCCACTCCCCTTCATCCCGCCCGTTTCAATGCCCGCCCTCCCTACGCGGGACCGGGGCAGGCCATCGGCCTGCTCGGCGGCTCGTTCAATCCGCCGCACGTGGCGCACAAGCTGATCAGCGAGGCGGCGCTGAAGCGGCTGGGACTCGACAAGGTGTGGTGGATCGTATCCCCCGGCAACCCGCTCAAGCAGCGCACGCCGCCACCGTCGCTGGCCGAGCGCATGCGGCTCTGCCGCACCGTGGCCACCAACCCGCATATCGTGGTCACAGATTTCGAGGCTGACCTGCCGACACCCTATGCGGTGTCCACGCTCGCCTTCCTGAAGGCGCGTAGCCCGCTCACGCACTTTGTGTGGATCATGGGCGCCGACAACCTGGCGCAGTTCCACCACTGGGAGCGGTGGCGCGAGATCTTCACCATGGTGCCCATCGTGGTG
>DATMZP010000496.1:0-3583 GCA_035573595.1 Hyphomicrobiaceae bacterium | reverse complement strand
GAAGAACGGCGCCGCCCGCAGCAACCTGCGCTACGGCTATGCGCGCAGGCCTGACGAGGCCCCGGCGTAGAGGCGCCACCCTTGGCCCAGGCCTTGGCCCAGGCGCCGCGGAGATCCCTCTCGGAGACCTCTGGCGCCTGGGCCAAGCCATCAGTCCTCGTCTGAAGGGCCATCGCCGGAACGAAGGCGATCGCGCTGGCGCTGCGCCCGCGCTCGCCGGCTCCACAGCTTGCGCTGCTCCGACTGGGCGCGCGGGTCGTCCTTGCGCGACTCATGGGCCAGCTCGCGCTGCAACCTAGCGTAGTTGCGCCAGCGCGCCATGTCGAGACGCCCCTCCGCCAGCGCCGACTGTACGGCACAGCCGGGCTCGGTCGCGTGCGCGCAATTGCCGAACCGGCAATTCGCCGTCAGGGCTTCGACATCGGCGAAGGTCGCCGCAACGCCCGCATCCGCATCCCACAGCCCAAGCTCGCGCATGCCCGGCGTGTCGAGCACGAGCCGCCCGCTCGGCAGCAAGATCAGCTCGCGGTGCGTCGTGGTATGGCGGCCGCGCGCGTCGTGCTCGCGGATGGCCTGGGTGGCCATCACCGGCCTGCCGGCGAGGGCATTGACGAGACTGGACTTGCCCACGCCGGAGCTGCCGAGCAGCGCCGCCGTCTGCCCCGGCCCCAGGACCTCGTTCAAGCCGTCGAGTCCCTCGCCGGTAAGAGCGGAAACCACGTGCACGGGAATACCCATCGCGATGCTTTCGATCTCCTCCTTCAAAACATCCCGGTCGGCGCAGAGGTCCGCCTTGGTGAGCACGACCACCGGCGAGGCACCGCTTTCCCAGGCCAAAGCCAGGTAGCGCTCGATGCGCCGGGCACTGAGATCCCGATTGAGGGATGCCACGAGCAAGGCCACGTCGACATTGGCGGCGACGACCTGGCTGCCGCCGCGGCCCACCGCCTTGCGGGCGAACGCCGTGCGGCGGGGGAGGAGATGGTGGATGGTGGCGCTGGCTTCCGCGTCGCGCACTGCAGCCGCTACCCAGTCGCCCGCTACGGGAAAGTCTCCCGCCGCGGCCTCGTGGGCGAAGCGGCCGGAAAGCTGCGCTGTTGCCTCGCCGGCTGACGTTGCCAGCACGTAGAGGCCGCGTTGCTGCACGATCACGCGCGCGGGCGCGAGCCCACGTGCGATCTGTTGTGCGGTGTATTCACAGAATTGCTGCTGGAGCGCGTCGTTCCAGCCGTAGCTGTCGAGCACGGGTCGATGTCCTTCGGTTGGCAAGCCGTTGGCGGCGCCAGCCGAGGCATCCCGCAAATGTCAGGACAGCAGGTCGGTGGCGGCGCGGCGGAGGGATGCAGGAGCAATGACAATCATGAGCACCCTCCTTTCCGAGCCGTGTGTCGAGCGCGATGCGCGCTCTGAACGCGGAGGCTATGTAGGCGAACGCCCACCTCCGGTCAAGCTCCGCCGAAACGCCGGGCCTGCACCCTGCGGCGCGTCGGGCCTGTGTAGGGATGGCCCTGGTCCCACTTGAATCCCGGAACCGGGAATGCCACCACTCAAGCATGCCGAGCATCCCTGCCCCCTTGAAACTGCTGACGAAGGTGGACAGAGCGCGTGCCCTGGCCGCCGTCGTCGAGGGCACACGCAGGTCCGACCTGATCGGGGCTCTTGCATTCATTCTCGTCTATGTCGCTCTGGAGTGGATCACCTACAGCCACGAGCACCTGGGCGTGCCGGTCACGCCGTGGAACCCCGGCCTCGGCGTCGCCTTCGGCCTCATTGTGCTGCGCAGCGCCGCCTATGGGCTCGCCCTGCTCGCCGGCGTGGTGGTCGCTGAGATCTTCGTGTTGCACACCCACCTGCCCTGGTCCGCCATCCTCCTCATCGCCGTAGTCGTGGCGGCGAGCTACACCGCCGCCGCCGCCGTGGCCCGCCGTCGGCTGCGCCTCGACGTCGCCATGGACCACGTGCGCGACGTGCTCGTTCTCATGTCAGCCGGCATTGCCGGGGCGGCCGTCGTCGCGCTGCTGCTCGGCGCCCTGCTGCTCACCGACCCGGTGGCCGGCAACGACGACCTCACCAACTCCGTGCTGCCCCTGTTCGTGGGCGACGTGATCGGCATCGCGGTGGTAACGCCACTGCTGCTGCGCCTCTCGCGGCTGTGGCAGCACCTGCCCTGGAAAGAGCGGCTGAGGGTGCCGCCGCTGACGATCCTGATCGAGGTCGCCCTGTTCGTCCTCATCACAGGCTTCGCGCTGTGGATGATCGTGGGCAGCGCCCGGCCCAACGACTACAAATACTTCTCCTTGCTGTTCCTGCCCGTGGTCGTGGTGGCCGTGCGGCACGGCATCGACGGCTCCTGCCTGGCGCTCGCCACCACCCAGCTCGGACTGGTCGCGGTGCTCAGGGCCTACGGCTACGACGCCACCACCTTCACCGAGTTCCAGATCGTCATGCTGGTGCTCACCATGACCGGCCTGCTGGTCGGCGGCGTGGTGAGCGAGCGCGAGCGCGCCGACCTCGCCGCCCGCATCGCCGAGGCGCGACTGCGCGAGGCGGAGCTGGAGGCGGCCCGCGCCGCCCGCCTCAACATGGTGAGCGGCATGGCCTCGGCCCTGGCACACGAGATCAACCAGCCGATGACGGCGGCGCGGGCACTGGCGCGCTCGGCCCAGCGGCTGCTTCAGACGGGAAACGGCGACCTGGACCGGGTCAACGGCAATCTCGCGAGCCTCGTAACCCAGATCGACCACGCCGCCGGCGTTGTGCGGCGCATGCGCGAGTTCCTGCGCCGCGGCCAGCCGCACGTCAGCACGCTCGACATCGGCACCGTGCTGGAGGATGCCCTCGTCCTCGCCAGGCCCGATGCCGCCGCGCACCGCACGCGCATCGATCTCCACGTCGACCCCGCGCTGCCCGCCGTGTTCGGCGACCGCATCCAGCTGCAGCAGGTGGTGCTCAACCTGGTGCGCAACGCCGTCGACGCCATTGAGGAGGCGGGCGTGCCCCAGGGCCGCATCGGCGTGCGCGCCGGCCTGGGCGACGAGCGGCGGACGATAGAGGTGAGCGTCACCGACAACGGCGCCGGCATCGCCCCCGACCGCAACCTGTTCGAGCCGCTGTCGTCGTCGAAGCCCAACGGCCTGGGCCTCGGACTTTCCATCTGCGCCAACATCGTCCATGCCCATGGCGGCCGGATCTGGCTACAGTCGAGCGCAAGCGGCGCCACCGAGTTCCGCTTCTCCCTGCCGCTTCAACCGGAGACTGAGCCCTGAACGCCCCCGAGCCCGTCGTGTTCGTGATCGACGACCAGGACGCCGTCCGCCAGGCGCTCGGCGAGATGCTGCGCGTGTTCGGCTACAGCGTGCGCGCCTTCGAATCCGCCGACGCCTTCCTCGCCGGCCTCGAAGGCGGCGAGACCGGCTGCATCGTGGCCGACGTGCGCATGCCCGGCACGGACGGCATCGAGCTGGTGCGCGAGCTGGCCCGCCGCGGCAATCCGCTGCCCGTGGTGCTGATCTCGGGCCATGCCGACGTGCCGATGGCGGTCGCCGCCATCAAGGCCGGCGCGGAGGACTTCATCGAGAAGCCG
>DATMZP010000495.1:0-2570 GCA_035573595.1 Hyphomicrobiaceae bacterium | reverse complement strand
GCAGTGGCAGGTCGGGCGGACACTCGGGCTAGGGCCCGCCTCGCACTTGGCGAAGCGCATTGGCCTGCTCACGCGCCCAATAGCTTTTCCATTGCCTTTCCATGTCTGCCGTCATCCAAACACCGTTCAATATTCGTCCATCCGGGCGCTTCTTATGGGAAATAATGACGGGCGCATAGGGAAGCGATAGCGACATGATCAGCTCGCGGGCATGCTTGTGGTCGACGAGTAGCTTGCTCAATCCTTTGATATCATTCCCAAAGTCGTCGGAGCATTTTCTCGCCAACGCCTCATTTGTTTCGCCTTCAACACCTACAGCCCCGTTGCCTTTCTTGCTCTGAATGTAGGCTGCGAAAGCCGCAAATTTGCCGATCAGCGAAGCCAAAATGGCAATAGACTGAGTGCCCAACAGGAGCTGTTGCGCGAGCGCCGGAGCCTTCATCGTTCGGTCTACAGTGTCCTCCAGGAGGTTGCAGGTGACGATATAACTGGCCAGCCTCATCAGACGTTCATGCATGATGAAGTTGACCTTTGTTCCGTCTAGACTCGTCAGCAGTATGAAAGAACCATCGTCGCCACTATCTACCTCCAGAGATCGTGTAATCTCATCCAAGGAATACGCTCTAACGTGCTTATGCGGGTTGGAGAACCACGTGCGCTTCTGTCTGAGCGCCTTTAGGTTCGCGAGCGCACGATTGTAGGTCTCGCCGCAGGTCGCGCTTAATGCGCTGAGGGCGTCCTCCTGAGTCATCGACATCACGTTCCCTTACGCGAACAAAACTACCACTAGCTGGAGATCGGCAGGGCCGTCGCTCACCCCTTGAGCGAGACCAGGTGATGGCCGTGGCGCTCCAGGCGGCCGGCCAGGGCCAGCTCGAGGAGGCCGATCTGGATCGCGCGGGGCGACAGGCCGGTGGCTCGCGCCAGCTCGTCCACGTCGGTCGGGGCGGGCCCGAGGGCCTCAAGGAGGCGGCTGCGGTCGGCCTCAACGAGGCTAGCGGGCGTCGTCCGGGGCTCGTCCAGGGGTAGCGCCTCCTGGCGGACCGTGAGGCCGCCGGGAGCCCTGGCGGGGCTCAGGGGCTCGCGCAGCAGCGGCGACAGGGCCTGCAACACGTCGTCGGGCTCGGTGACCAGGGTGGCGCCGGACTTGAGGAGGGCGTTGGTACCCTCGGCGCGCGGGTCGAGGGGATGGCCAGGGAGGGCGAATACCTCGCGGCCCTGCTCCCCTGCCATCCGGGCCGTAACGAGGGTGCCGGAGCGGCGGGCGGCCTCCACGATCAGCACGCCCAGGGCCAGGCCGGAGATGATGCGATTGCGGCGCGGGAAATCCTGTGCGCGGGGCGCGAAGCCCGGCGGGTTCTCGGTGACGAGGCACCCCTCCTCGGCAATGCGCTGCTGCAGGATGAGGTGCTCGGGCGGGTAGACGTTGTCCGGCCCGCCGGCCAGCACCGCCACGGTGCCGGTGGGCAGAGCCGCCTCGTGGGCCGCCGCGTCGATGCCGCGGGCGAGGCCGGAGACGATCACGAAGCCGGCGCCTCCGACCTTGGAGGCGAACAGGCGGGCGAGCTTCTGGCCCGCCGCCGAGCCGTTGCGGGCGCCGACGATGGCCAGCATCGGCCGCGCCAGGTGGCCGGGGTTGCCCTTGACGTAGATGAGGGGCGGGGGCGGGTCGATGGCCGCCAGGGCCTGCGGGTAGCCCGGCTCCCCGACGATGAGGGCGCGGGCGCCGATCCTCGCGGCCGCCGCCAGCTCGGCCTCCGCCGCCTCGCGCGCGCAGGTGCGGATGGGCTGGCGGTAGCCGCCGCGGTGCGATAGCTCGGGCAGGGCGTCGAGCGCCCGCTCCGCGCTGCCGAAGTGGCTCACGAGCTCGCGGAAGGTGACAGGCCCCACATTCTCGCTGCGGATCAGGCGGAGCGAGGCGAGGCGCCCATCGGAGCTCAGGGGCGCGCTCAGCGGCGCACCGGACGACGCCCCGGGGGCGCGCGCCGCCGCCGACCGTCCGCCCGAGTCACGTGCGTGCCCCAATCTTGCCCTCCCGGCCTTCGAGCAGGCGGCGGATGTTGGCTTGGTGCTTGAGGAAGATGAGCGCGGCCATGATGAGGATGAACGGCATGCCGGCCCAGTTCGTGACGAGATAGAACAGCACGACGCCAGCCGTGGCGCACAGTGCCGCCAGCGAGGAGTAGCGGGTGGCGACGGCCACGACCAGCCAGACAACGCCGAACCAGGCGGCCGCCACCCAGTACATGCCGATCAGCACGCCGATGAAGGTCGCCACGCCCTTGCCGCCCTTGAAACCGAGCCACACCGGAAAAAGGTGGCCCAGCAGGGCCCCGAGGCCGGCGATATGGCTGAGCGCCAGCGCGTAGGGCACGTGGCCGCCCAGTCTCAGGGCGAGATCGTAGACGATCAGCACCGCTACCGTGCCCTTGAGCGCGTCGAGCAGCAGGGTGGCGGCGGCGAGACCCTTGCGGCCCGTGCGCAGCACGTTGGTGGCGCCGATGTTGCCCGATCCGATCTGGCGCACGTCGCCCGCGCCGGCGGCCTTCGTCAGCACCAGGCCGAAGGGA
>DATMZP010000494.1:0-3880 GCA_035573595.1 Hyphomicrobiaceae bacterium | reverse complement strand
CAAAGACGCGGTCGGTCTTCAGCTTGCGCGCCAGGTCACGCACGTCGGCGTAGGTCCAGTCCTTGGCCGGCAGCTTGAGGCCGGCGCGCTCGCCTGTCGTGAGGGTGAAGGCCACCGTCGGGTGCGCCATGGCGAGGCGCTTCACGGTCTCGGAGATGGCCATGTTCTCCGCCCGCTCCGACTTTAAGAACTTGAGCCGCGCCGGCGTGGCCGAGAACAGCTCGCGCACCTCCACGCGGGTGCCGCCGTTGAGCGCCGCGGGGCGCACGGGCTGCTTGGCGCCGCGATCGACCACGATCTCGTGCGCCGAAGCCGCCTCGCGCGGGCGCGAGGTGATGGCGAGATGCGCGATGGCGCCGATCGAGGGCAGCGCCTCGCCGCGGAAGCCCAGCGTGGCGATGTTGAACAGGTCGTCGTCGGCGAGCTTGGAGGTGGCATGCCGCTCCACCGCCAGGGCGAGGTCGGCCGTGCCCATGCCGGAGCCGGTGTCGGTGACGCGGATCAGAGAGATGCCGCCGGCCGCGGTCACCACCTCGATGTCCGTCGCTCCCGCATCGAGGGCGTTCTCGACCAGCTCCTTGACCACGCTCGCCGGCCGCTCGATCACCTCGCCGGCGGCGATGCGGTTGATGGTCTCGGGCCGGAGCTGGCGAATGGACATGTGCTTTTCGAACCCGTCATCCCGGACGGAGCGATGCGAGCCGAAGGCGAGCGGCGCTCCGATCCGCGACCTCCGCGATACACGACGCGACTCGCACGACGAGGTCCCGGATAGCCTCGCCTGCGGCTCGGCTTCCGGGATGACGGGTGTCATCCCTTCGGCATCGCCGCAACGCGCTCGCGCGTGATGACCTTCGCCAACTCCACCGCCGGCTGATCGAACGGGTCAACACCCATGAGGTCCGCGGCGAGAATCGTCTCCAGCATCATGTGCATCATGAGGGCGCCGAGGCTCGCCTCGTCAAGACGGGCGAGATCGAAGGTGCGCACCGGGCGGCCAGCGCGGGCCAGCGCCTCCGGCAGCGCCTCGGCTTGGGCCGCCACCAGGTCGCCGGCGGTGCGGCCGGCGAGGTAGCCCAAGCCGGCGGCGTTGGCGAGGCCGGCATCGATGCGCGGGCCGGTGCCGGCGCTGGGGGCGCGCACCACCGTGATCAGGTGCTCGCGCGGTCCGTCCATGAAGAGCTGCAGCTGGCTGTGCTGGTCCACCGGGCCGAGGCAGGCGATCGGCGCCGTGCCCTGGCCGTCCTTGCCCAGGCTCTCCGCCCACAGCTGGGCGAACCAGGCGGCGAAGCGCCCGAGCCGGTCGCTGTAGGGCAGCATCACCTGGGCGCGGATGCCCTTCTCGCGGGCCAGCGCCACGGCCACCGCCGCACCCTCGGCCGGCGCAAGGCCCTGTGGACCTTCGGCGGCCAATAGGGCGTCGACCACGGCCCTGGCGCCGGCGCGCACGGCGCGGGCATCGAGGCCGCGGGCGATCGCCGCCAGCAGGCCGACGTTGGTCAGCACCGAGAAGCGGCCGCCGATGCCGGGATGATGGTCGAGGCAGGGAATGCCGTGCTGCTCGAACAGCGTGCGCAGCCCGTTGCGCCTGCCCTCGGCCTTGGGCTCGGTGACGCCCAGGAACAGCCCGGGAATGCGCTTGTCGAGCCCCGCGTCCTTCACCGCCGCCAGGGCGGCCAGCGCCTGCACCAGCGTCTCGGGCGTGCCACCCGACTTGGAGATGACGATGAAGCGCACCTCGCCCAGATCGCCGAACGAATGCAGGGCGGAAGCCAGCGTGTGGCCGTCGAGATTGTCGTAGAAGCGCGTGCGCGGGCGCTTCCTCTGGGCCTCGTCTGCCGTGCCCGGAATATGCCAGCCGCCGAGCTGGGCCAGCGTCTGCCCGCCCAGGCTCGATCCGCCGGTGCCGAAGAAGATGACGGCGCGCGCGCCTCGGGCGAGCCTGGCGTAGGCCGCCTCGGCCTCCTCGATGTCGGCCGTCTCCTCGGCGATGGTGAGGTGCGGCAGGCGGCCGGTGCGGTAATCCTCCCGGAGGCGCGCGATGGCCGGCGCCAGCCGGTCGAGCCAGCGCGCCAGCTGCGCTCCGGAGAGGCCGTGCGGGCCGATGGCGCCGTCGAGACAGCCGGCGATGGACGGCCGGTAGAGGTCAGCGTGTGTCTTGGTCGGATCGTTCACCATGACGCGAGCGGTAACGCGATTTCGTCCGCCTGTCACCCACGCCAAGGTTCCCCCCTTGTGCGCAATCCGAGCCCGCCGGCGCGCCGTTGCGAGCCGCTGCCGACACGACTTCCGGTTGGTCGTTAGGCATTCCCGCCGGAAGGACCGGCCCCCTGGTGCCGCCGCGGGATCAAAGGCTGCGACGAGACGTTACCAGCGTGGGCAGGAGCAGCCAGCCCGGGGAAGCCCGTCAACTCGCCTGCCCAAGGAGCAAAAGAGCATGCGCACAACCATCCTGCTGGCGGCAGCGACCGCCGCCACTCTTTTTTTCGCCAGCGTCGGCCCGTCGGCTGTGGCGCAGGGCATGGGCGGACCGATGATGTCCCCCCCACCCCCGCAGAAGGCGACAAAGGCACCCAGGAAAGGGTCGGCCGCCAGGGGCTACCTGCCGCGCTCGGCCGGCGGCAAGGGCATCAAGGGCCCGGGCCGCTGCGGCACCAACATGTACTGGAAGGCCGGCAAGTGCGTCGACGCGCGCAAGTGAGACGAGACCGGGCGGCCTCGTACCCTCGTAGGCTGCGATAGGGCGTCAGCCTGTATCGCGCCGGCATGAGAGGGCGCATCGGTTGCCATGCGGCGATCGCTGCATGGCAACCTGCAATTGGCTACCCGCCCTGGCCCACGCCCTTCGGGCGGCCGACGACCGTGACCACAAGATCCTTGCCGTCGAACAGGCGCTTGGCCGCGCGGCGCACGTCATCGATGGTGACGGCCTCGATCTGGGCGTTACGGGTCTCGAGGTAGCCGTGGCCAAGCCCCTCCAGCATCATCCACAGCATCTGGTTGGCGATGTTGGCGCTGGTGTCGAAGCGGAGTGCGAACGAGCCGGTCAGATAGGCCTTGATGTCGGCCAGCTCCTTCTCGGTGGGGCCGTCGGCCGTGAGGCGCTTGATCTCGGCGCGAATCACGTCGAGCGACTGGCCCACCTCCTCGTTCTTGGTGGCGACCCCGCCGTAGAACATGGACGCATGGCGCATGGGCACGATCGAGGTGTCCACGCCGTACGCGAGACCGCGCTTCTCGCGCACCTCCTGGTAGAGCCGCGACGTGAAGGCGCTGCCGCCGAGGACCGTGTTGAGCACGAACGCCGGCATGAAGTCCTTGTCGCTGCGCCCCATGGCCGGAAGGCCGAAACGGGCCACCGACTGCGGCACGTTCATGTCGATGATCCTGAGCCCGTCACGGGCCTTCACCTCGGTGTCGGCGATCTTCGAGAGCGTGGACTTTGCGGGGAGCGCGCCGAACACGTCGTCGAGCAGCTTGCCGAGCCTGGCGGCGTCGATGTCGCCCACCACCACCACGCGCAGGTTGTCCTTGGCGAACACGCGCTTGTGGAAGGCGGCAAGGTCGGCGCGACCGATCTCGGCTACGGTCTTCGCGGTGCCGTTGGCCGGCCGGCCGTAGGGATGGCCGGCAAACACCTGCGCCATCCACTGCTCGGAGGCGACGCGCTGGGGATCGCGCGCCGCATAGGCGAGGCCCGCCAGGTGCTGCTTGCGCATGCGCTCGATCGCTTCCTGGTCGAAGCGCGGCTTGGTGACGGCGAGCGCCAGCAGCTTGGCCGCCTCGTCGCGGTTCTCGTTCAGCGTCTCGAAACTGCCGTAGAAGGCGTCGCGCCCGTCGTCGAAGCTCATGCGCATGGCGAGCTCCTCCATGCGCTCCT
>DATMZP010000493.1:0-3679 GCA_035573595.1 Hyphomicrobiaceae bacterium | reverse complement strand
ACGGCGCTGGCTCAGCCCCGCATTGTACTGGTTGGTGCCGCGTAGAAGATCCGTGGAACCGTCGATCCCGAGACGCACGGCGGGGTTCTGCCGCGCATAGGCTGCGATCTCGGAGGCCTGGTTCTGCTCGGCGGACCGAATGTCAGTCCGGTCGTAGTCGAACGTGAAGTCCTTGAGCGCTGACCAGTTCGTGCCCACCACCGCAGGGCTCCGTACACTGGCCGCTCCGGTCGGGCCCTGAGCGCCCGTCACGCCGGCGGCACCCTGTGAGCCCTGTGCGCCCGTCATCCCGGTGGAGCCTTGCGAGCCCGTCAGTCCGGTGGAGCCCTGCGAACCCGTCTGCCCCGCGGATCCCTGGGAACCCGTCATCCCGGGGGCGCCTTGCGAACCCGTCATCCCCGTGGAGCCTTGGGGGCCCATCATGCCGGCAGGGCCGGTGCAACCAAACGCGAACAACGCGGCGCTGGCAAACAACAGTGAGCGGTTCATACGTCTAGCCTCCTGTGAGATGGTGAGCTGCCACCTGATGCGAGTGAAACCTGGACTTCCGAGAGGGGCCGGCTTCTCTGGGTGGGCTATCTACGCCAGCGCGAATACCCCCAGCCGCCACCGCCGAGCAGGAGCACCACGAGAAGAACGATCAGGAGAGTCTCCATGTCTGTGGACCTCTTGCTTCACAGTAGGGTCGAGTTCGAGCAGCGCCTAGTGCACCTTGGTCTAACCCTATTTCATGGGCGAATGAGAACAGCTCGTTGTATGGATCGGCAAGCGACATGGCCGTGTGCTACATGCAACAGAGCCCCCTGCTGGCACGTGTCCTCGGTTCGATCCCGAGACGCCTGGACGACGCCTCGCGTCGGCGCGATCGGGAACCAATTGTCGCCGTAGGTGTCGACAATCAGTGCAGGAGCCAATGACCACGACCGCGGCTGACGTTGTCGACCGCTTGGCGCGCATCCTCGTCGACCGTGCCGATCGGACCCCCGCTCACGTGCTGCGAGTGGCGGTCACCGGCATCACCGCCAGTGGCAAGTCCACCCTGGCTCTGGCGCTGACCCACCGGCTCAACGATATGGGACGGGCGGCCTTTCGCTTGCCGATTGACGGCTTCCACAACTCCAAGGCGATTCGCTACCGGCGAGGCCGGGAATCGGCCGAGGGGTACTACCGAGACGCATACAACTACGAGTTGTTGCTGGCCCAGGTCCTCCGGCCCTTGGGGCCGGGAGGCAACCGCAGGTACCTCGCGCAAGCCTTCGACCTCGAGACTGACGCTCCGGTCGAGGCTCCGCCGAAAACGGCAGCCCCCGGAAGCATTGCCATTCTCGACGCGAGCTTCCTGCTGCGTCCCGAGATTCGAGATTGCTTCGACTACCGGATCTTTGTTCAGACTTCGTTCGAGGTGGCGGAGGGGCGCGGTGTGGCCCGAGACCATCAAAGTCTCGGCGGTATCGAGGAGGCGCAGCGACTGTACCGGCAGCGCTATCGCGAGGCCCAGCGGATCTACTTTCGCGAGGCCGAGCCTTTGAAGTACGCGGATGCCCTGCTCGTGAACGATGACGTGGTGCACCCGGTCCTCTTCATTCACGCCAGTTGACGGTGCGGGCACGCCAGGCATAGCATCCCGGCAGCGATCGAGGGGCACGCGGCAGTTGGGTCTGAGAATGGGCGATGAGCATTTGTCATGGCCGGGCGGCCCGAACGGGGCCTTCGGCGCAGTCCCACACATCACCCAAGCGGGAAGGAGACAACATCGTGCCACGAACCAAGCGAGTCGTATCGCTGATCGTGCTGGCCGCACTGTGCGCGGCGGGCGCCGCGCTGGCGCAGCAGAAGCCCGAAGAGGAGCCCGGCTGGGCCAAAGGCCGCCCGAAGACCGACGAGGCCATGAAGATGGCCCCGGTGCCGGCGTTCCCGGTGCCGACGCCGGCCGACCAGCTGCCGGTCAAGAAGTTCAAGCTTCCGCCGGGCTTCAAGGCCGAGGTCTGGGCCTCTGGCGTGCTCGACGCGCGCGGCCTGCGCCAGGGCGAGAAGGGCAACATCTTCGTCAGCACGCTGTTCGTCGCCAACAAGGTGTACGTGATCCCCGAGGCCGGCAAGCACGAGCCCAAGGTCATCATCGACAACATGCCGATGGCCGCTGGCATCGAGATCCACAAGGGCAGCCTGTACCTGGCCACCAACACGAAGATCATGCGCTACGACAACATCGAGGCCAACCTCGACAAGGTCGGCGATCCCAAGGTCATCTACGACAAGCTGCCCGGCGGCAACGACCACAGCTGGAAGTACCTGCGCATCAAGGACGAAAAGCTGTACTTCGAGGTCGGCGCGCCGTGCAACATCTGCGATCCAGGCGAGTGGGCCAAGATCTTCCGCATGAACCTCGACGGCACCGGCATCGAGACCTTCGCCTCCGGCGTGCGCAACACGGTCGGCTTCGACTTCGACCCCAAGACCGGCAACCTCTGGTTCACCGACAACGGCCGCGACTGGTTCAGCGAGGAGTTGCCCAACGATGAGCTGAACGTGGTCACGCAACCCGGTAAGCAGCACTTCGGCTACCCGTACTGCCACCAGGGCAACATTCCTGATCCGGAGTTCGGCTGGGGCAAGTCGTGCGACGACTACACGAAGCCCGCGGCGCTGCTCGGGCCGCACGCCGGCGCGCTGGGGCTGAAGTTCTACACCGGCAAGATGTTCCCGGCCAAGTACCAGGGCGCCATGTTCATCGCCCTCCACGGCCCGTGGAACCGCTCCAAGAAATACAACGGCGTTTTCGTGGCGTGGCCCGACGGCAAGGGCGGCGCGAAGGTCGAGCCGTTCATGACGGGCTTCGTCGAGAACAACACCTACCTCGGCCGGCCGGCGGACTTCCTGGTGATGAAGGACGGTTCGTTGCTGGTCAGCGACGACCACGCCGGAGCGATCTACCGAATCAGCTATAGCGGCAAGTAATGGAATGAAGGGGCTGGCCGGCCTGTCCCTCTTCGCGGCGACCCTGTTGGCCCTGGCCTCACCGGCCGGGGCCCAGGGCACGCCCCGGAGCGGCAAGGCGGCCAGCCCTTCCGCCACGAACCCCTACGCGCAGCGCTTCGCCACGCTGTGTGCGGCCTGCCACGGCGCCAACGGCCGCAGCGATATGCCGGGCACGCCGGCACTCGCCGGACAGCATTCGTTCTACGCGATCACCCAGCTGTTCCTGTTCCGCGAGCGCCGGCGCACCAACGAGGCGATGACGGCGGTCGCCAAGCAGATGAGTGACGCCGACATGCAGGGTTTCGCGAGCTTCATCGGCACGCTGCCGCCGGTGCCGGCACCGCCGCCGGCCACGCCGCCCGACCCGGCGCGCATGAAGAAGGGCGCCGAACTGGCGCAGCAGCACAAGTGCCTCGCCTGCCACGGCGCCGACTTCGCCGGTGGCCAGCAGGTGCCGCGCATCGGCGGCCAGCGCGAGGACTACCTGCAGATGACGCTGCGTGAGTTCAAGTCAGGCCAGCGGCCCGGGTACACGATGGCGATGGGCTCGGCGCTGAGCCTGGTCACGCCGGAGGAGCTCGACACGCTGGCGTACTACGCGGCGCGCTTTCCCGACGCAGTGGGAGGCGGCTCAGCACCTCAACGGTAAAACTTCTCTCGTGTCCCGATTCCACCAGGAGGCCGCAATGCCCGAGTTCCC
>DATMZP010000492.1:0-3018 GCA_035573595.1 Hyphomicrobiaceae bacterium | reverse complement strand
ACAGAAGCGACATCACAATCGCACGCGATCGCGCTGACGCACGATTGCACCCTACGGACCGATCACCGCCGCGGCGGGCGCAGCTCCCAGCCGAGCGCCGCCACCGCCAGCACCGCCTCGGTGCGGTTGGTCACCTCCAGGGCCTTGAGGATGGCCGAGACATGGTTCTTCACGGTCGGCTCGGCCAGGTCGAGCTCGCGGCAGATGTGCTTGTTGCTCTTGCCCTGCATCATCAGGCCCAGCACCTCGACCTGCCGCTCCGTCAGCCCCAGCTCGGCCGGCGACAGCCGCTTCTGCGGTGGCGGCCTGCCCGGCTCCAGAGTCGGCACCGCCGCAGCCGGCCCGCGGCCGAGGACGCCGGGGGGGATGTACGTCCCTCCCGCCAGGATCAGCCGCAGCGCGCCGAGCAGCACCTCGCGCGAGTCCGTCTTCGGGATGAACCCCAGCGCCCCGTTGTCGAGCGCCTTGACCACCGTGTCCCGGTCGCTGAAGGCCGACAGCATGACGACGGAGACCGCCGGATGGCTTTCGCGCAGCTCCCGCAGCAGCTCCACGCCGTCCCTGTCGGGCAGCTGCAGGTCGAGCAGGATGAGCGCGAGGTCGGGGTGCTGTGCGATCGCCTCGGCGGCCTGGCCGGCGCTGGCGACCTCCAGGACGACGGCTTCGGCGCACAGCTCCCTGAGCACGCCGCGCATCGCCTCGCGGATGAGGGAATGGTCGTCAACCACCAGGAATTTCATGTCCGCACCAGCGGCGTCGCCCAGACCTCTCCCGCCGCAGGAGGACCTTAATGAGGCTCTGCGGCAAGCACAAGCAATGACGGGTCAGCGATGACGGACGTTCCGTCAAGCGCGCACGATCAGGCAATCGGCGCGATCATGGGCTGCACCAGCAGCCGCACGGGCAAGCGCGTCGGCCCAGTGCCCGCCAGCGACCGGCCCTTGGCCAGCAGCTCCGCCGCCACCCGCTCCGCCTCCGCCTCGGAGCGGACATCGAGACGAACCAGCCCGTGCTCTGGCCCCTGACGACGATCAGCGGCACGCCCGCGATCTCCACGGTGAAGTAGTCGCCGGCATTCGGCACCTGGCTGACGTGGCCGACATAGCTCCACGCCTTGCGGAAGATCCGCTCCACCTCCCGCTCGTACCAGACGGGCGACGTGTAGGCCCAATGCGGGAGAGGCTGGGCCTCCTGCGGCGGCAGCCGCACCCTGGCGAAGCTGACCGCCGCGAACAGATCGCTTGCTTCAGTCATGGTGCGCCTCCCGTAGCGTCGTAGGGTGGGTCAGCGCCGAAGGCGCGTAACCCACCGTGGATCGGCCGCCGACGGTGCGTTACGCGCTTCGCGCTAACGCACCCTACGGCGCTACTTCTCGGCCTTTGCCGCCTCGGCGACGGCCTTGGCATCGAACCGGTTGATGGCGTCGACCAGCTCGTTGGTGTAGCGGCGGTCACGTCGAAGTCCTCCGGCAGCATCTTCTCCGCCTGCATCAGCCGCGCCACGCCTCGCTACTGCGACTCAAGGTTCTCGCCCCACTTCACGCCCTCCGGCAGCTGGTAGCCGCCGACACGCGACTCGAACACGATGCGCGCCTTCTTCAGCGCCGCCGCCTCGTCGCCCTCGGGCTTGGTGGAGGGGTAGAGCTGGTGCGTTGGCGCGGTTGTGCGCCGTTAATCTCGTCCCCCGGTAACGCCGAGACGACGGCGCTCTTCTGGGGCACGATGCAAGAGAAGCCCCCGACCGGAGCGGTGCCTCGCGTGCTGGGATGCAACTCGTGCCAATAAGGCGTCCGACCGCCGGACACCGCTGCCGCGGGGGCCCACAGGAAGGAGGTTTCGACCTATGAGATACTTTCTGCTTGCAGCAGCCGGCCTTGGGTTGGGCGCGGCACTGCTCGCCGCCGCTCCCGTCGCGACCCATGCCCAGGCCGCCAACTGCAAGGCGACCGCGGCAGAGAAGAAACTCGCCGGCGCCGCGCTATCGAGCTTCATCAAGAAGTGTCAGTCGGACGCGAGGAGCTCGTGCGAGGAGTCCGCCGCCGAGAAGAAGCTCTCCGGCGCGGCCAAGTCGAGCTTCACCGGCAAGTGCGTCCGCGACAAGGTCGGCGGATAGCGGTGTCGGCGGATAGCCGGGCTGACCGCCCCTGCCTGCCGCTCAGTTGGACCGGCAGGGACGCGCCTCCACGTCGCAGCTCCAGTTCTCGGAGTGCGAGCACGTCATCTTCTTGCTGCCCGCGATCGCGTAGCGGCCCCACGAGCCGCCGTACTCCCAGGCGGTGAAATCCACCCACGACTGGACCGCCGCACGCTCGGCCTGCGCGCGCGTCGCGCCCTTGCCGCTGCCGTTGTGGAAATGCTCGGCCATACAGGTTTTGCGCCCCGTCTTCACCCACGAGTGGATGTCGGCCAAGCCCGTCTCTTCGGCCTGCGCAATGCCGGTCGCTGCAATGAGAACGCCCGACGCCAACACAAGCCCACTCACCCCCAGCTTCTTCATGTGCCCCATAACCTTCTCTGCCAAAAGGCAATCCCGCCCGCGTGGGCGTTTGCGACTCCCATGCCCCAAGAGCACGCCAATTCCTACCGCTCGCCCGGCTGACCGACCGTCGCACGCGCAACTTTCGCGCACGGCCGCAGCATTTGCGACACAGCGGCTGCGATCTTGGAGAAAGTCGCCCCTGACAGTCCAGTATTCAGCACGGAGCCGGCAAACGAGCCGTTAATTTGGCCTCTCGCTCTGCATGGCTGACATGAGCCGGCGCGCGAGCAACGGCACGGTGCGACCTGGAACCGGGGTCAGCCCCTTGGCAAAGGGAGTCGTTGTAATACCGCGCGGCCAGGGGTCTGACCCCGTTGCGCTAGAAGCAGAGGCTGGCCAGGCCCCAGAGGGCGGCGAGCAGGGCCTCGCCGCGGGCGACGATGAGATAGAGCGCCCCGGCGAGCAGCAGGGCGATGCCGGCCAGCAGCGCAAGGCGGACGCCGGCCGGCATCCGGCCGCCGCCTGTGTCGCTCGCTCGCC
>DATMZP010000491.1:0-2575 GCA_035573595.1 Hyphomicrobiaceae bacterium | reverse complement strand
TGGCGATTCTCGGCGTACACGCGCCAGTTGAGATGCGGTAGAGTTGTGATTCGCAGGGGGCGAGCGGGCAACGTTTAGGGGAAGCCACGCATGTCGCGAAACGGTCCAGTTGGACAACCACGGGCACCGGGGCGCCGGTCGGCAGCGGAGCAGGATGAGTACGCTGGCGGCCAATCGGGCTGGCCTCTGCCGCCGGGCGCCGATCCGCACCAGCAAGGCTATGCCCCGCACCCTGGCCACCCGCCCCAACACAGTCAGGGTTACTACTTTCCTCAGCCCGAGCCCGATCCGAGCCAAAACTACCCTCTGCAGCCGGTGAACCAGGCCTTGCCCTTCGACCGCCTGCCGCCGGCCGCCGCACCGGCTGCCCCGCAGTGGGATGCTCAGCAGCTGCGCGACGCCGGCCACTATGACCTTGGTAGTTATCTACCGACGGGCGGTGAGCAGCGCGGCTACGCGCCGGCCGACCCGCCGCCGTTTGCGGGTTCTGCCGACGGTCCCTTCCGCCATCAGTACGGGCCCCGGGACGGCTATTCGGAATCGGACGGCGACTATGAGGCGATGGGCGATGAGGAGGTCGATGAACCGCGGCGCGGGCGGCGCGGGCTGGTGATCGCCGGGGCGCTCGTCGGTGCCATTGGTCTTGGCGGAGCCATGGCCTACACCTACAAGACGTTCATCGCCACACCAACGCGCGCTCCCATTGTCAAGGTCACCGATTCCGGCCCGAGCAAGGTGAAGCCGTCCTTGTCCGGTGGCAAAGAATTCGCCAACACGGACAAGAAGCTGCTCAACCGCCTCGACGAGGAGGGCGGATCGGGACGGGGTGAGGATCGCGCCAACGAAGACCCCAACGCGCCGCGCCGTGTGCGCTCAATTCCAATTTCGCCCGCCGGCCAGGCCGGCGCCTCGGCCGCAACCGTACCGGGCATTACCCTCGACACCGCGGGTCCGCCCGGCGCCGTGTCGGCGCCGCCGTCCGGGCGCGTGCAGATCCCGTCGGCCCCCCCACCGCAGGCGACCATAGCGCGGGCGGACGCGCCGGTGGCAGCGCCCCCGGTCAGGGTCGTTGCCGCGCCGCCGCCGGCAGCGCCCGCGGTTGGCGCCGAAGCTGCCCCGCCCGCGACCCGCAAGGCCGCGGCCCAGCCGCCCGCGCCAGCGCGGGAGGCGGCCCCGCCCAAGGCCGCCGCGGCGGTGGTAACGGCCAGCACCACTGGCTACGTGGCCGTGCTCTCCTCGCAAAAATCGCGTATGGACGCCCTCAAGGCCTTTGCCGACCTGCAGCAGAAATACGGCGACGTGCTCTCGAGCAAGACCCCGGACGTGCAGGAGGCCAATCTCGGCGACAAGGGCGTTTGGTATCGGGCCGTGGTTGGTCCGCCGGTATCGCGCGATGCGGCATCGGGTATATGTTCGCAGCTGAAGTCGGCCGGCTACGCCGGGTGTTGGGTGACGGCCTATTAGCGGCGCGGGAACCAAGCCGGGCGGCGCGGGACCCCAACCCGCGAAGCACGATGGGACCCGTATGCAGTCAGCGTTCATCACAGGCTTGGCGGGCCAAGAGCTGGCCCCGCGCGAGGCCGCCCTGCTAAAAGCGGCGCGGCCCTGCGGCATCATCTTGTTCAAGCGCAATATCCGTGAGCCGGAGCAGGTGCGCCAACTTATAGCGGCGGCCCGCGCGGCGGTCGGCGCGCGAGATTTTTTGGTCCTGATCGATCAGGAAGGGGGGCGTGTGCAGCGGTTGACGCCGCCCCACTGGCGCGACCGACCGGCGGCCGCGCGCTACGGCGCCGCGCACGCCCGCGACCCCGCCGGGGCGGTGCGCGCGGCGCGCTTTGCCGCCGGGCTGGCGGCGCGGGAACTCGTCGCCTTGGGTATCAACACCAGCTGTGCGCCCGTCCTCGACCTGGCCGTTGCGGGCGGCCACGCCATCATCGGCGACCGCGCCTATGCGGCGACGCCCGACCGCGTCATTGCGCTGGGCCGTGCGGTCGCTGAGGGTTTGCTCGCCGGTGGCGTGCTGCCGGTCATCAAGCACATCCCTGGGCACGGCCGGGCCACCAAGGACAGCCACCTGGAACTGCCGACCGTGGCGGCAACCCGTGCCGAGCTCGAGGCCTCCGATTTCGTGCCTTTCCGGGCCCTGGCCGATCTGCCGGCGGCAATGACGGCCCATGTCGTGTTCGCAGCCATCGACCCTACGGTTCCCGCCAGCATCTCGCAGCGCCTGACGCGCGAGGTGATCCGCGAGAGCATCGGCTTTGACGGCTTGCTGATGAGTGACGATTTGGGTATGGCGGCCCTGTCGGGCAGCATGCCGCAACGGGTAGAGGCGGTGCTGCGAGCCGGATCCGACGTGGCGCTGTTGTGCGCTGGGGATTTCGCCGAGATGGAGGCGGTGGCCGCCATTGTCCCCGCGCTGGCGGGGCGCGCGCTTGCCCGCTTCGAGCGGGCCTGCGCCGCCATCGGGCAACAGCAAGCGCTGGACGTGGCCGCGGCAGAGGCTTGTCTTGCCGAGGTTTTGCGCGCCGACGCCTGAATCAGTGTAGGCTTCCCGCGATGATGCACAGTTTAT
>DATMZP010000490.1:0-7092 GCA_035573595.1 Hyphomicrobiaceae bacterium | reverse complement strand
GATGACGTCCGGGCGCGTGAGGTTCAAGTTCTCGTTACAGCCCTCGAGCTGGGGTCCCCCGAAGTCGGCCGCCGACAGGCCGCGAGCCTGGATCATGGTGCCCATCGCGCCGTCCAGGACGAGGATGCGGCGACACAGCTCCTGGGCCAGACGTGCAGACCGTTCGGGAAGAGCCATGCTGTCGATTGTAGCGCATGCGCGCTCGGGCCTGCGCGTGCCGACTCAGCCGCGCTTCTTGCGCCCGCGGAGGTCGAGGACCCCGGGGCGGGCGCGCGGGTCCTCGCCCCGGGGGAAGATCTGGGCCTTCTGGACCTTCTGGGTGCCGGTGGTGGGCAGTCGCTCCACGAAGAGCACCCAGCCGGGTGCCTTGAAGTAGGCGATCCGCGCGTTGCAGTGCTCGAACAGGGCCTCCGCCAGCTCGGCACCGGCCGCCGCGCCCGGCATCGTCACCACGCAGGCCAGCACCTCCTGCTCGCGCAGCTCGTCGGCCACGGGGAGCACGGCCACCTGGGCGACGCTTGCGTGCGACTGCAGCACCGCCTCCACCTCGGCGGCGGCGATGTTCTCGCCGGAGCGGCGGATGATGTGCTTCTTGCGGTCCACGAAGTACAGCATGCCGCTGGCGTCCTGGCGCACCACGTCGCCGGTATGGAACCAGCCGCCGCGCCAGGCCTCCGCGGTGGCGGCCTCGTTCTTGAGGTAGCCCGAGAAGAAACCGCGCCGCGGCGCATCGGCGCTGTGGCGCACGACAAGCTCGCCTTCCGTGCCCGCCGGCACCTCCCGGTCCTCGGCATCCACCACGCGCGCCACGAAGCCTTCGAACGGCCGCCCGAAGGCGCGCGTCTCGGTCATGCGGGGCTCGTAACAGTCGGCCATGATGCGGCCGGTCTCGGTCATGCCCCAGACCTCGATCATCGGGAAGCCGAAGCGCTTCTCGAAGGCCTTGTGCAGCTGCGGCTCGATGCCGGCGCCGACGCCGAAGCGGACATTGTGTGCCCGATCGGCAGGTCCGGGCGGCTGGTTCAGCAGCATGGGGGCCACCACGCCGAGGTAGTGGATGACGGTGGCGCCGGTGGCCGACACCTCGGGCCACCAGCGCGCGGGCGAGAACCGCTCGGTCAGCACCAGCGCGTTGGCGGTCAGCATCGCCGCCGTGGCCATCAGCGCCAGGTGGTTCATGTGGTAGAGCGGCAGCGGGTTGTAGAACCGCTCCTGGCCGTGGCGGAATTGGACCAGGCCGCCGAGGCTGCAATAGGTGCGTCCCGAGGTGAGGAAATACAGGTTGGACAGCATGCACCCCTTGGGCCGCCCGGTGGTGCCCGAGGTGTAGAGCAGCGCGCATTCCGTCTCGATGCCCGGCTCACCGGCGCGCGCGGGCGCCGAGGCCGGCGGCAGCGCGTCCGGCAGGGCGAGGGCGTCGACGACCTGGGGCGGCCGCACGCACGCCGCTGCAGCGCTCTTAATGTCGGCGATCCGGTGCGGCAGCACAACGGCCAGCTCCGCCTCGCTGTGCTCCAGCACGTAGGCCACCTCGTCGTGGCGGTAGTCCGGGTTGACGGGCACCACGGCCGTGCCCAGCCCGTTGAGCGCCAGATAATGCAGGAAGAGCTCCGGCCGGTTCTCCAACAGCAGCGCCACGCGGTGGCCGAGCCCGTAGCCCGCCGCCGCGTAGAGGTCGCGCAGGCGGTCGATCTCCCGTGCCGCCCCGGCGTAGCTCATCTCCACGCCCGCCGGCTGCCAGTCGCGATCGGCGCGCGCCGGGACGATCAGGAACGGGTTCCGGCCGCTCTCTGCAGCCGAGGCCGCAAAGGCCTGGGCGACCGTGTTGGCCATGGGTTTCTCCTGGAGATGGGGTGTCAGACCTTCTGGGTCTGGCACCATCGACACCGTCCTACGACGCCGCCAGCCAGTCCTCGTGGCGGCTGATCACGCCCCTCACGATGGCCTCCTTGAGGCCGGACGCGTCGGCGTCGGGACTGCGCAGGCTCTGCGGCAGGCTGATCTGCTGGGCCTTGGCGAGGGCCTGCAGATGCCGGCTCTCGCCGATCTCGCGCAGCCGCTCGCGCAGGCCGCGCTCGCCGGAGGTGCGGTACACCCTCATCAGGCTGAAGGCGTTGGGGTCGAACTGGGGCAGCCGGTAGCGCTCGATGAGCGTCCGGTCCGCCATGATGGTGTCGATCGCGCCGCACAGGTGCCGGGCGACCTGGGCCGCCAGCTCGCCATCGAGATCGGGGACGCTCTGGAGCACGTCGCGAATGAACGCCTCCTTGCCCTGTCCCGAGATCTGCGCGCGGCTCGACTTGGCTGGCTTTGCGGATGCGGCTTGTCGGCTGGGCATGGCTTTCAGTGGCCGTGGCAGGGTCTCAGGCACGTGCGGCGCTCTCCCGCGTCGCCTCCGCGCGGGGTGCGGAGGCGGCCTCGGGGGCGGTGGGCTGGGCTGCCACTAACCACCCCTGGAAGTCGTTGTACAGCTGCTTCACCAGGGGCTCGGCCTTGCCGTACTTCTCCTTCAGCGACCGCCGATCCTCCTGCCAGTAGAAGGCCTCGGCAACGTCGGGTAGGCGCTTGATCTGTGCCTTGAGCCGGGGGTGCGCGCCTTCGTAGTCATCCAGGATGCGCTTTTCCGCCGCCGTGCCGCCGTGCAGGTTCACAACCGACACATAGCGCCGGCACTCATGGGGGATGTTCTCCAGCTTCCTCTTGGTCAGCCGCCTCTTGTCGGTCCCCTCCACCCTGTCCGCCATGCGGTCCAGGGCGTACTGGGAGATGAAGTCGGGACGGAACGGCACGATCACCCTGTCGCCAAGGCCTACGGCGGCATTGACCAGCGGCGACAGGCCGGGCGGACAGTCCATGAGGATGAAGTCGTAGCCCTCGTCCAGCGCCTCGAGCAGCCGGCGGACGTACAGGTTCATGGAATTGAACACATTGGCAAGATGGGTCTCGGCGATGGCGTCCTGGATATCCTCGTCCAGATCGACGCTCGAAGGCATGAGGTCGATATTGGTGCCAGACTTGCCGGCGCTCACGTCACCCACGTTCTCGATGATGAAGCTTGCCGGCCGGACAGGGCGACTGCGGAGGACGCCACCCATGTAGTCGGAGAGCGTGGCCTTCTCCTCCTGCGCCTTGCGCCAGCGCGCGCTGCCGACCATGGCGAACGACGAGTTGCATTGCGTATCCAGATCGATGACGAGCACCCGCTTCTTTGCAATGACCGCGAGCGCGTGCGCCAGCATCATGGTGACGGTGGACTTGCCCACGCCTCCCTGGCGGTTTCCGACACACACCTTCACGGCCATGATGCATCTCCTCGCAAGTTGCCGGCGCATCCGACGGCGGCGCGCCTTGCATCGTTTTTTTACGCAACAGTGCGGCTGTTTTCAGACTGCAGACAACGGTCAGACCCCTGCGGGTCTGACCCCATGGCGCAACCCTCGATGCATACGCCCTATTATTCCCTGCCTTTCGCGCCGTCTTCCTCAGGGGTCAGACCCGCTGGGTCCGCCCCCTCCCCGCCGTCCTCGCTTTCTCCCTTGTCAGGGATGGCGTAGCCGCCGCTGAGCCAGCGCGAGAGGTCCACGTCGGCGCAGCGGCGCGAGCAGAAGGGCCTGTACTTGTCCTCGCTCGGCCGGCCGCAGATAGGACATTTGGCGGGTTTGGCGGGCTTCCCGGGCCCCGCGTCGGCGGGTTGCGCAGGCATGCTACTCCGGGTCCGTCTCGCCCAGCTTGAGCCAGTTGAAGTGGATCGGGAAGCCCTCGCCCATGAGCATATTTACAGTCTCGGTGAGCGGCAGTCCGACCACGTTGGTGTAGGAGCCGTTGACCTTCTGCACGAAGCAGCCTGCCAGCCCCTGCACCGCATAGCCGCCGGCCTTGCCGCGCCACTCGCGCGAGGCGATGTAGGCCTCGATCTCGTCCGCCGACAGACGCTTGAAGCGCACCCGAGTATCGACAAGCTTGACCCGCACCCTGTCCTCCGGCGTGACGAGGCAAAGCGCGGTGAGCACCCGGTGGGAACGCCCCGAGAGCAGCCGCAGGGCCGCGTAGGCCTCCTCGATGAAGCGGGGCTTCACCAGGATGCGCCGCCCCACCGCCACCACGGTGTCGGCCGCCAGCACGTAGGCGTCGGCAATGTCCTTGTCGTTGGCGATGGCGTCGCGGCCCTCCAGGGCCTTGGCGCGGGCCAGACGGGTCGCAAGGGCGCGCGGCATCTCGCCCTTCCTGGGCGTCTCGTCGACGCTGGAGGGCCTCAGCGCGTCGGGCTCGATGCCGGCCTGCGCCAGAAGGGTAAGACGGCGCGGGGAGGCACTGGCAAGCACCAGTTTCGGCTTGACGCCGGTCCTGCGCCCGCCCGCCTTGGAGCGTGCCAGTTCCTCACGCAGCGTCTCGCGCCGCGGGCTGTCCGTGCGGGTGAGCGCGTTCAGCAGTCCGCCCCGTGTGACGGTCATGCGGCCAGGGCTCCGATCGTCCATGATTCGGGCCGCACATGGCCACGGGCGCGCTGGAAAATCAAGCGTCAGACCCTCTGAGCTCCCGTCGGTCTGCCGCCATAGCTCCGGCGCCGGCTTGCGCATGCCGTCACAGTCAGAGTGCCCGCGAGGGTCGCAAACCGTTTGACATACACATCGCTGGAATTTCGGATTGTCAAACTTCGACCTGTTAAATTTAGCACCTGCTTGACTTTCTCGATAGTCTGTCACCTGCGGGACTGCGACAATCCGCCTGCCAGTCTTTCATCGTGCGTCGCTTTGATCGGCCTCGGCGCTCCGGCACGATAGCCACGCCACGACCGACCCTGCGACCGATATCTGGGCCCTCGCGGAGCGCATATGACCCCTCGCCTGCAGGCACGCATCCGTCCTTTGCTGAAGGCCAATGCTTTCCTGGGCCAGTTCCCCGACGACGTTCTGGATACGATTCTGCAGCGTGGCCAGGCGAGGACGTACGCCAAGGGAGAATTCGCCTTCCAGCGCGGCGACCCTGGCGACCGCCTGATGTTGCTCGTCAGCGGCGGCATCAAGCTCGCCATTATCAGCGCCAAGGCCAGGGAGGTCGTGCTGCACTTCGTCGGCCCCGGCGACGTGTTCGGCGAGATCGGCGCCCTCGACGGCAAGCCGCGCACGGCCAGCGCCGTCGCCCTGCAGGAATCGGAGGTCTTTATCGCCCACTCTCGAGACCTCCTGCCGGCGCTGATCGCGTGCCCTCAGGCGATGCTCGAGATGGCCCGCATGCTCTGCGGGTGGGCCCGCATCCGCATCTCGCTGTTCGAGGACCAGACGCTCGACATGCGCACGCGTGTGGCCAAGGGGCTGCTGCGGCTGGCCGAGCAGCTCGGCAGGCGGCGCAAGGACGGCATCTGGCTGGATCTGGCGGCAACCCAGGAGGATTTGGGCAACCATCTGGGGCTCGCCCGCGCCAATGTCAGCCGGCAGCTCAGCGAGCTGAAGGGTCTGGGCGTCATCAAAAGCAACGGGGGGCGGATAATCATCGCCGACGAGCGCAGGCTGGCCGAGTTGGCCGAGGCCTCATCGATCGAGTGATCCGGGGGGTTGGGGGGCGCAAGACCGCTGCCCCGCCGCAAGCCGCTCTTGCAGAGTGCTCTTGGGGTGCAACCCGGTCGACCGGGTTGCACCCCAAGCCCCGCACTGCCCTTAGCGGAGCCCGCGTCCGCGCCGGGCAAAGCCCGCCGCTGGCACCCAGCGGCGGAACAGCAATTGTCCAATGCCGGGCGGGTCTTGGCTGTGCCGTAGAGCACAACGGGTGCTTTTTGCGCCGGCCATCGCGGCCGTTGCCCCAGGCACCAACGAGATGCCCGGCTCCCGGCACCGCTCCCGGCGCCCGCGACACCGCACCGATTTTCGGCTATTGCGGTAGGCTGGGGTTAGCGGCGTTGCACGGGGGAGATTATGGCCAAGGCCACTACAGCGGCCTCTTCCAGGGAAGAGGGCGGGCTCACGCACAAATTCTACCAGGTCACCGATTATCTCCTCGGCCGCAACACCCTGATCGGCGTCGCCTCGCTGATGCTGCTTGTCATCTCGGGCTTCGCCACCTGGCACGGGATGCGCGACTTCATCATCGGTGTGTCGGCCACGCCCTCCAGCCAGGGCCAGCAGCTTCCCGGCGGCCTGTCGGTGCCCAACGACGCGCTGGTGATCGTGGTCGTCGTCGCCCTCACGTTCCTGATGTGGCTGATGCTGCGCGAGACCTTCGGCGCCCAGCGGCGCATGCGCGAGCGGCTCGTCACGTTCCCGCTCTATGTGTTCCTCGCCATCTGGTCGATCGGCTTCGGCTACGGCTTCTGGTGGAGCCTGATCTCGGGCGAGGAGGCCACCCGCACCGGCCTCGCCGGCCTCCAGGAGGACGCCCGCGACGCCAGCGCCGTGATCGCCGCCCGCATTGACGCCGTGCGCGCCCAGCTCGACAGCGTCGTCGCCTGGTCGGAGAGCCAGATGGCGCGCGAGGAGACGAGCGGCGGCAGCTGCGGCGTTCCATCGGGTGCCGGCAAGGGGCCGCTCTACAATGCGCGCCGCGGCGTGCGCGACTCCGTGACCACGCTCAGGGAGGGCATGACGCGATCCTGGCTCGACCCGGTCGCGGCCGACGTGGAGCAGTTGCGCAAGGCCGCGGCAGGCTTGAGCGGCACCACCGTGGAGGAGCGGCAGAAAGCCTTCGAAGCCAAGGCGTCGGAGATCCGCGGGCGGGCACGCAACATCGCCGCGCGCTCCAACCAGCTCGGGCGGTCCACCGCCGCCGAGATGCGGGCCATTGCCGGCGCGGTCGCAATCGCGCCGAATGCGACAGCCTTCTCCTGCTATGATCCGACGCTGGCCGAGCGGCTGCGGCAGGCCGCGGCCCAGGCCGAGCAGCCGGCGGAGCTGCGACTGCGCGAGGCCGTCTTCAACGAGGGGCCGGCCGGCGTCGCCAACGCAGTCAAGAACCTGTGGCGCAACATCGGCGCCTACGCGACGAGTCTCGCAAGCTACGTGTTCACCGGCAATCCGCCGCCGGCGCGCACCGACAGCGGCGAACCCATCACCGGCCGCGACCTGATCGCGCTGCTGGCCACCATGGGCATCGATCTCGGGC
>DATMZP010000489.1:0-3601 GCA_035573595.1 Hyphomicrobiaceae bacterium | reverse complement strand
CATAGGCGGTTGAGCCAAATTCCGACTGCCCTACTGCCTTATGCCCTACTGCCTTATTGCCTTACTGCCCTGGGTGCTGCCCTACTTCACCGGCTTCGCTGGCGCGGCATCGAGAATGGCCTGCGCCTTGGCGCAGTCCCTGGCGACCTGCTCCTTGAGCGCCTCGACCGAGGCGAACTTTGTGTCGGCGCGCACGTAGTCCACGAACTCGACCGCGATCTCGCGGCCATAGAGGTCGCCGTCGAAACCGAGCAGGAACACCTCCAGCATCGGCGCCCCATCGTCGAAGGTGGGGCGGGTGCCGAGATAGGCCGCTCCGCCATAGGTCTCGCCATCGACATGCACGCGGGCCGCGTAGATGCCGTGGGCCAAGGCTGTGCCGGGCGCCAGGGCGATATTGGCGGTAGGGAAGCCCAGCCCCGTGCCGCGCTTGAAGCCGCCGATCACCTCGCCCGACACCCGCCACCAGTGGCCCAGCATCTGTGCCGCGCCCGCCACGTCGCCCTGGGCCAACTCGGCGCGGATGGCGTTGGAGGAGAACACCTCGCCCGCCTCCGCCACCTGCGCCACCACCGTCACGCCGAAGCCCAGCGCCTCGCCGGCACGCCGCATCGTCTCAGGGTCGCCGGCCCGCGCCTTGCCGAAGCGGAAATCGTAGCCGATCACGATGTGCCGGGCCGCCAGGGCGCCAATGACGATCTGCTCGATGAAGTCCTGCGCGGTCAGTCCGGCCAGCGCCGCGTCGAACTTTAGGACCACGGCCGCGTCGAGGCCGAATTGCTCCAACAGCTCCAGCTTGCGCTGGAGAGGTGTCAGTCGGAAGTGCGGCTTGTCGGGCTGAAAGAACTCGCGCGGGTGCGGCTCGAACAGAATGACGCCCGCCGGTACGCCCGGCTCCCCCGCCTGCTTTCTCGTGGCCCGCAGCAGCGCCTGGTGCCCGCGGTGCACACCGTCGAAATTGCCGATCGCGTACGCACCCCCGCGGGCGCGGGCCGGCACGTCGCTGGTTCCATGGACGACGATCATCTCAGGTTTCAGGGATTAGGGACTAGGGATCAGGTGGTCAAGCTCACGGAGCCAGGAGGGATCGGAGGCCGTCTCCCTAATCCCTGAAACCTAGAACCTGATCCCTGCCTCCGGGCATCAGCACTGCGCCATGTCGATGCAGGTATGCATGTACTGGTTGATGGCGGTGACGACGGAGCTGGAGACCTTGTCGCGCCACTGGTCGGAGTTGAGCTGCTCGGCGTCCTGGTGATTGGTGATGTAGCCGAGCTCCAGCAGGATCGCAGGCACCTTGGCGGTCTTGAGCACCACGAAAGCGGCGCCGCGGTCCGGGTTCTCCATCAGGTTGGTGGAGCTGCCGACGAAGTCGATGACCGAGCGGGCGAACACACTGGTGCGGACCTGGTTGCGCTCGATCAGGTCGCGGGCCTTCTCGGCGAGGATGCCGCGCAGCGCGTCGACGTCCGCGTCCACCTGCTTGGCAAGCGCCACCTGCTTGCCCGAGAGCACCGAGTCGCGCATCTCGGCCTCCGCCGAGCGGCGCAGGACGTCTGCAACCTGCGGGCGCAGGGAATAGATGGTGGCGCCGCGGGCGCTGGCCCGGTCGGTGTAGTCGGCGTGGATGGCGATGAACAGGGCCGCCTGGTTGCGCTCGGCGAAGCTGCGGCGCTCGTCGAGCGGGATGAACACGTCGCTGTCGCGCGTCATCATCACCTTGTAGGCGCCGGTGGCCGCCAGCTTGTCGCGCAGCTTCAGGCTGAAGGAGAGCACTATGTCCTTCTCGACCGTGCCGAACTTGCGGGCGCCGGAATCCTCGCCGCCGTGACCGGGATCGACGACGATCACCGGCTTGAACGAGCCTGAGGCGCGCCGCTGGGCGGGCTTGGGGAGGGGCGGCTGCAGCCCGGCGCTGCCTGTGGGGCGCGCCTCGGTTGCGCCCGCCGCCGTCACCTCGGCGGCGGCGACGATGTCGAGCACCAGCCGGTCCGAGGTGCCGTCCGGCGCCTTCTCGACGACCGATTTCTCGATCACCACCGGGCCGGTGACATCGATCACCACCCGCACTCGGCCGGGCGCCGACAGGCCGTGGTGGAAGGACTTCACCACCCCGACAGGCGTTCGGCCCGGGGGATTCGGCAAGTCCAGCCGCATCTGTGGCAGGTCGATGAGGATGCGATTCGGATTGACGAGTGCCGAGATCTTGACGTCCCTTGCCTCCGCCGCGCGCTCCAGTCCAACGATGAACCGGGTCCGGGTGCTACCGGCCTCGGGCGTGGCCGCTTTGGACGCTGCCGCCGCTTTGGCGGGAGTGGCGGGCGACCGCAGACCAGCCTGCTGGGCCGATGCCGCCGAGGCGAGCAGCGTGAGAGATACAACGAGAAGTGGCATCCAGCGTGCGCCGGATGTCCTGCCAGTTGCCATGCCTCTGGACCCCCGGGCTCGCGCCCCACGAACGACGTGATCGCCTGTGGAATACTTGTGGATAATGGCATTTTCCGGGTCACCATCAACAGCGTTCAATAGCATGTCAACATTAATTATTCTCCGACGGCGCGGAGTCGGGGCAACAGTCCGTTCGTCCCGACCTAACTCCCGAGCAGGCGCGCGTAGCCCTGCTCCAGGATCTCGTCGAGGGTGTTCCGATAGCCCAGGGCGGCAGCGCGGACCAAGGGGACCTCGCCCATCTCCAGGCCCGCGAAGTCGTCGCGCTTCACATAGGCGATGGGTGCGCTGACCGGGACGAAGGCGGCGCGTTGCTTGTGCAGCGTGGTGATGAGGCCGCGCATCTGGCCGGCGGGGCCGAGCTGCGAGACCATCACCATCCGCATGGCGCCCTTGGTCAGCGAGACGAGGTGGATGTAGGACGACGAGGTCGGGATATAGACCCGGCCGCGGTGCAAGAACGTCTTGTCGGGGCGGTCGCGCTCCTGAAACAGGAGGCTCGGCCATTCGTCGTCCCAAGCGATGTCGGTGCGGTAGGCCATGACGCCGCCTGGCACCGAGAAGGACGGGCGCAGGGTCAGATAGCTGCCGATGTAGTGATCCACCCCGGCGCGGGTGTAAGCGCCCATGTACTCGGGCGCCGCGCGGCCCTCCACGCCCCCGTTCGGGTCCGGAGCGTCGCGGGCGGGGTGCGGCGGCTTGCCCGCCAGGGCGGCCTTCACTCGGTCGAAGTCGAGGCCCAGTACCATGCAGACGTCGAACAGGGTCTGGTCGCGCACCGGGCGGCCGGCCAGCAGGTTCTGAATGGTCTTCTCGTGGATGTCGGCGGCGTCGGCCAGCTCGGCCTGAGTCATCTTCTTCTCGATCATCGCCGTCTTGACGAGCGAGACCGCCATGGAATCCTTAAGGGAATGCTTGCCATCCGTGCGCATGGCGCGCCGATTTCGCGAAAATGGGTCCGAGGGCCTTGAGCCTAGCTGAAAGCGCCAGCGGGCGGGAGGGGCAAACGGGGGCAGCGACAAACGGGGTCAGTGCGCCAGGGCGACAGCCCCCCAGAGGAGAATGACGCCTGCGCCGGCCAGCAACAGGTCCATAAGCAAGCGGAACTGCTCGGCGTCGAGACGCAGGACGAAGCCCTTGGCCATGCGGGACC
>DATMZP010000488.1:0-2377 GCA_035573595.1 Hyphomicrobiaceae bacterium | reverse complement strand
GCATGCCGGCGTTCGTCGACACCGGACTGAACCTCGTCCATGTCGACGACGTGGCCGCCGGACACGTCGCGGCCCTGCGGCATGGACGCATCGGCGAGCGCTATATCCTTGGCGGAGAGAACATGACGCTGGCGGAGATGCTTGGGAGAATCGCGCGCCTCGCCGGGCGCCGCCCCCCGCGCCTGCGCCTTCCACGGCATCTGATCTTTCCGCTGGCCTACGCCGCCGAGGCCGCCGCCCACTTCACCGGCCGCGAGCCGTTCGTGACTCTCGATGGGCTGAGGATGGCCAAGAGCCGCATGTTCTTCACCTCCGAAAAGGCGAAGCGGGAACTCGACTACAAAGCAAGACCTGCTGATGTGGCGGTCGGGGACGCGATTCAGTGGTTCCACGAGGCGGGCTACATTCGATGACCACCGAGCTCGGCCTGGCTGCCATCGCGCTGGCCATCTGGGTGACCTTGCTCCTGGGCCGGGGCGGTTTCTGGCTCGGGCGCGAGCATGAGGGTCATGATCCGCCGCCCCGCGTGGGCATCGGCGCGGGCAGGGAGGATTGGCCGAGCGTGGTCGCTGTCGTGCCCGCCCGCAACGAGGCCGATATGCTGCCGCGCAGCCTCGCCTCGCTGTTGGTCCAGGACTACCGCGGTCCCCTCTCGATCGTCATCGTTGATGATCAGAGCGAGGACGGCACCGCCGATGCGGCCCGGCGCATAGCCGAAGACGGGCGGCGCGAGGTCACCGTCCTGGGCGGCGGGCCGCCGCCGGAAGGCTGGACCGGCAAGGTATGGGCCCAGGCGCAGGGCATCGCCTACGCCAGCCGCCTCCCCGATTTACCGCGCTACCTGCTGCTCACCGATGCAGACATAGTCTATGCGCCCGAAAGCTTGACGCGTGTGGTGGCGCGCGCACGCGCGAACGGCCTTGTGCTGACGTCTCTGATTGCCAAGCTGAACTGCGTAAGCCTGGCGGAGCGGGCGCTGATCCCGGCGTTCGTCTTCTTCTTTCAGATGCTCTACCCCTTCGCCTGGGTGAACGCCCGGACCCCAAGAGTTGCGGCGGCTGCGGGCGGCTGCATGCTGGTCGAGCGCCGGGCCCTGGAGACTGCGGGTGGCATCACGGCCATACGCGGCGCCCTGATCGACGATTGCGCGCTGGCGCGGGTGATGAAGGCGCAGGGACCGATCTGGCTCGGACTGACCGACCGAGTCATCAGCCTGAGAGCCTATCCGCACATGAATGACATCAGGCGCATGGTCGCCAGGTCCGCCTACGCGCAGTTGCGGTACTCGCCGCTCCTGCTTGCAGGAACGATCGCCGGCATGGCCGTGACGTACGTCGCCGCCCCCGCCTTGGCCTTCGCCGGAGGCTTCCCGGCGAATCTCATCGCTGGCGCGGCGTGGGCGCTCATGTCGACCGCATTCCAGCCGACGCTGCGCCAATACCGGCTGTCGCCCATTTGGCGAGCGGCGCTGCCGGCGATAGCTGGAGCCTATGTGATGTTCACAATCGATTCCGCCTGCCAGCACTGGCGCGGGCGGGGCGGACTGTGGAAGGGTCGCGTTCAGGCGATCCCCGCCAGTCGATGACCGACATCGCCGATCTCAAATCCGGGAAGACGGAGCGGGACGAGAATTTCCCGGTCGCATCGGTTCTCATCGCCCCGCGCTTTCGCGAGCCTATTCTCGCGTTCTACCGATTCGCCCGGGCCGCCGACGATGTGGCCGATCATGCGCATCTCGGAGAGCGGGATAAGCTCGTCGCGCTGGACCTGCTCGAGGCAACGCTGCTCGGAAGCACCGATGCGGTCCAGGATGCCCTGCCGCTGCGCCGCCTGCTCTCCGGCACGGGACTCACACCGCGCCATGCCCTCGATCTCCTCACGGCGTTCCGCCTCGATGTCACCAAGCGCCGCTATCGCGACTGGAGCGAGCTGATGCACTATTGCAGCTACTCCGCCATGCCAGTGGGGCGCTTCGTGCTCGATGTGCACGGGGAGCCCCGGTCGACCTGGCCAGCGTCGGATGCCCTGTGCGCAGCCCTGCAGGTCATCAATCATATGCAGGACTGCGCACAGGATTACCGCGCGCTCGATCGCGTATACCTTCCGCTCGACGAGCTTGCCTCTCACGGCGCCAGCGTCGAGGCGCTGGCAATGCCTCAGTCCTCATTGCAGCTTCGCGCCTGCCTCACGTCGCTCGCCAACAAGACCGGGGAGCTTTTGTCCGACGCCACAAAGTTGCCTTACAGAGTAACGAGCCTCAGACTCGCCGCCCAGACTGCAGCCGTTGTTGGTCTCGCGCGGAAGCTCACTTGCTTGCTGCTCACACGCGATCCTCTCAGGGAGCGTGTGCACCTGACCAAGGCGGAGGCCTTTGCCG
>DATMZP010000487.1:0-6790 GCA_035573595.1 Hyphomicrobiaceae bacterium | reverse complement strand
GAGCAGGTTCAGCGAGGCCAGATTGCAGGCCGTGTCGTCCAGGAACATGTATTCCGAGCACGGATTGGACGCGCGGATTTCACCCGAGGCCGGGCAGGTGTGCCAGTCATTGATCGTGGTGTGATATTGCAAGCCGGGATCGGCGCAGGCCCAGGCGGCATAGCCGATCTTTTCCCAGAGCTCGCGCGCCTTCACGGTCTTGGCGATGCCCTTCTTGTTGCGCCAGGTCAGGTCCCATTCGCGGTCGGATTCGACGGCCTTGAGGAACTCGTCGGTGATGCGCACCGAGTTGTTCGAATTCTGGCCGGAGACGGTGAGGTAGGCTTCGCTGTCCCAGTCGGTGTCGTAGACCGGGAATTCGATGTCCTTGTAGCCTTGGCGTGCGAACTGGATGATGCGGCGGATGTAGTTGTCCGGCACCAGGTCGCGGCGTGCCTCCTTGATGGCGCGCTTCAGCGCCGGGTTCTTGGCCGGCTCGAAGCAGGCATCGCCCTCCGCCTCGCAGTTGACGCAGGCCTTCATCACCGCCTTGAGTCGCTTCTGGCAGATCTTGGAGCCGGTCACCAAGGCGGCGACCTTCTGCTCCTCCTTCACCTTCCAGTCGATGTAGGCCTCGATGTCGGGATGGTCGATGTCCACCACCACCATCTTGGCCGCGCGCCGCGTCGTGCCGCCGGACTTGATGGCCCCTGCCGCGCGATCACCGATGCGCAGGAAGCTCATCAGGCCCGACGACTTGCCGCCGCCCGACAGCTTTTCGTTCTCGGCGCGGAGCCTGGAGAAGTTGGAGCCGGTCCCGGACCCGTACTTGAAGAGGCGCGCCTCGCGCACCCACAAATCCATGATGCCGTTCTCGTTGACGAGATCGTCCTCGATCGACTGGATGAAGCAGGCGTGCGGCTGGGGATGCTCGTAGGCCGACGGCGAGGGGGAGAGCTCACCCGTCCAATGGTCCACGTACCAGTGGCCCTGGCCGGGGCCGTCGATGCCGTAGGCCCAGTGCAGGCCGGTGTTGAACCACTGCGGGGAGTTGGGGGCGCCCATCTGCATGGCGAGCATGTAGCGGTGCTCGTCGTAGAAGGCGCGGGCGTCGTCCTCGCCGGAGAAGTAACCGCCCTTCCAGCCCCAGTAGGTCCAGGTGCCGGCCAGGCGGTCGAAGACCTGGCGCGCGTCCGTCTCGCCGCCGGTGCGCTCGTTGGGGGGCAGCTCGGCGAGGCGGCGCTCGTCGGGGGCGGAGCGCCACAGCCAGGACGGCACCTGCGTCTCCTCGAGGCGCTTTAGCCGCGCGGGCACGCCGGCCTTGCGGAAATACTTCTGCGCCAGGATGTCGGCTGCCACCTGGCTCCAGTGCTCGGGGACCGCGAAGCCTACAAGCCGGAACACCACCGAACCGTCGGGGTTCTTGATCTCCGACGTGGCGCGACGGAACGGAATCTTCTCGTAAGGCGACTTGCCCGCCGTGGTGAAGCGCCGCTTGATCTGCATTTCTTGCCCCCGCGTGAGTTTTGTGAACGCGCCAAGAACTCACGCGGCGCAACTTATTTACGTTTTCTACTGCGCCATTACCCACGCAGCGCACTACAGTTCAAAGGCGTGCCAATACTCACGCGGCTTATAGCAGTCGGACGACACATGACTAACCAAGACAGAGCTCTTCTTCTCTGTCTCGTCTTCTGCGCCCGCCCTTTTGTAGGCTTCTATGTTTAGTTGTAGGCGGCGGCGCGGTACCGTTGCTTTGAAGAGCGCTTGGCCGGTCGGCCGGCGCCCGTGATTTGCACACTATGACGATTCGAAGGCATCGTCATCTTGTAGGTGCCAATCATGCGAGCTACTAGATGTAGATCCTCTAACCCAGTCAACATGCACCAAAGCCCCAAAACTGCGGGCCTTTGGGCGGGGTGATCGTGCCGGCACTTGTGTCGTCCGCGAAATGTCGGCCTCGATCGAAGAAAAACTACGCCGATTCCAATCTCCGCCAAGTGTGGCCGTTGTGCCTCTTGCCGCGATGCCGTGGACACTAGGAGCCGGGAGTGCCATAAGCCGGGCGGCTTGGGGTCGGCACCCCTCGCACGCAGGCTGGCGGCCTGGACGAGACGAGGAGGCGAGGGGTCTGACCCCATCCGGACGGGAAGCATGAGCATCTTCAGCGAGATCTTCAGCTGGTGGGGCGGGAACTCCTGGTCCAACCGGATCTATGCGGCGTTCAGAGGCCGCCTGGTCGGCACCGATGCCGGCGGCAACCGCTACTACGAGCAGAGCAAGGGCGTGGGGCCGCTGGGCGTGCCACGGCGCTGGGTGATCTACAAGACCCTGGCCGAGGCCTCGCAGGTGCCGCCGGAGTGGCACGGCTGGCTGCACTACATGGTGGATACGCCGCCCACCCAGGACTCCTACGTGTCCCGGCCGTGGGAGAAGCCGCACCGCATGAACATGACCGGCACCGCCGGGGCCTATCGCCCGCCCGGCAGCATCCTCGCCAGTGGCAAGCGCCCCGCCGCCACAGGCGATTACCAGTCCTGGCAGCCTTCGACCGAGCGAGGGAAATAACCAACACGGCCCACATCGGTGCCATCACCACATTGGTGCCCATGTTTCTGGCACCATGGCCGTCGACTCAACCCGCCCCGACATTGCTTCTCGATTGGCTGGCTTCTTGGCGATGAAACCTATCAGGACGGCAGGCTGGCGTACCGACCGCGGCGCGCAGGTGTTGCTGCTGAGCGCCCTGCTGCTGGGCCTGCTGTGGGTGTTAGGGGCGCCGGCCGAGGCGCAGCGCATCGAGAACATGACGGCCAACTTCGCCGCGCTCGACAAGGTCACGGCGTCCGTCAAGCAGCTGCCCATCGAGCTGAACAAGACGGAGACGTTCCGGACCCTCAAGATCACGCCGCGCGTGTGCTACACGCGCGACCCCAGGGAGCCGCCCCGCACGTCCACCTTCGTCGAGATCGACGAGATCCTGATCGACGGCAAGCAGAAGCGCATCTTCTCGGGCTGGATGTTCGCCGAGAGCCCAGGCCTCAACCCACTGGTGCACCCCGTTTTCGACCTGTGGCTGACCGGCTGCTCGCAGCCGACGCGGACGGCGCCGTCCGCCAAGGGCCCGAACGTCAGTCCTGAGGCGGCAGGCGGCGGCCCGACGATCGATCCCGGTGCCCCGCCTCCGCGGCGCCGCGTGCCGCGGTAATGCTTTGGACGCGCCGGGTCGACACGCTGCTTGCGGAGGGCGGCCCTGCTGACGGAGATGAACGAGCAGGGTTGCTGCTCCAAGGCCCTTGCGCTCAGACCCTATCCCCCAGCATCCCCAGCACCGCCTCCGCCGCGGCATCCTTGGGCAGGGCGGAGAAGTCGGCCCGGTGCACCAGGGCGCGCTCCAGACGCTGGTGGAACTCGGGGCGGCCGATCTCCATGGCGCCGAACTGCTTCAGGTGCTCGGTGACGAACTGCGTGTCGAGCAGCGAGAAGCCGCCGTGCGCCAGGCGGGCGCACAGATAGATCAGCGCTACCTTGCTGGCGTCGCGCTGGAACGAGAACATGCTCTCGCCGAAGAACGCGCCGTTGAGCGCCACCCCGTAGAGGCCGCCCACCAGCCGGCCGTCGGCCCAGGTCTCGATGGTGTGGCAGTAGCCGGTCTCGAACAGCTCGCGGTAGAGGCTGCGGATCTTGGGGTTGATCCAGGTGGTGCGCCGTCCGGGCCGCGAGGCGGCGCAGCCGGCGATCACGCCCTCGAAGTCGGTATCGACCCGCACCTCGAAGGCGCGCTGGCGCACGGTCTTCGCCAGCCGACGCGGCACATGCACCCGATCGAGCGGCAGGATGCCTCGCTGGGGCGGCTCGATCCAATAGAGGGCCGGGTCATCCGCGCTCTCGGCCATCGGGAAGATGCCGCAAGCATAGGCCTTGAGCAGCACCTGCGGCGTGATCTCGATGGCTATGTCGTCGCGCGAGGCCATTGAGGCGTATTGGCGGGCACCCAAGGTCGATCCTGACGGATCATGACTCCGAACTGTGGCTTTGCGCGGGCTTCTTCAAGAAGTTCTCGAGCCAATGGATATTGTAAAGCCCGTTGGCGATATCGGGTTCCTTAACGAGCCGGGCGAACAGTGGGATCGTGGTGTCGATTCCGTCGATGACGAACTCCGACAGGCACCGACGCAGCCGCATGAGCGCCTCGTTGCGGTTCTTGCCGTGCACGATCAACTTGCCGATCAGACTGTCGTAGTAGGGCGGGATGCGGTAGCCCTGGTAGGCGCCGCTGTCCACCCGCACACCCAGCCCGCCCGGCGGGTGCCAGTACTTGATCACCCCCGGCGAGGGCATGAACGTCTCGGCATTCTCGGCATTGATGCGGCACTCGATGGCGTGGCCGGTGAAGGTCACCTCGTCCTGCTTGAGAGTGAGGGTGTTGCCGCACGCCACCCGGATCTGCTCGATCACGAGGTCGAGGCCGGTGATCATCTCGGTGACGGGATGCTCCACCTGCAGGCGGGTGTTCATCTCGATGAAGTAGAACTGGCCCTCCTCGTAGAGGAACTCGACGGTGCCGGCGCCGCGATACTTGAGCTTGCGCATGGCGTCGGCCACGGTGGCGCCGATCTTGTCGCGCTCCGCGGCGTTGAGGGCGGGGGAGGGCGCCTCCTCCCAGACCTTCTGGTGCCGGCGCTGCAGCGAGCAGTCGCGCTCGCCGAGATGTATGGCGTTGCCTCGGCCGTCGCCGAACACCTGCACCTCGATGTGGCGCGGGGTGCCGAGGTACTTCTCCAGGTAGACGCTGTCGTTGCCGAAGGCGGCAGCGGCCTCGGCGCGCGCGGTCTTGATGGCGATGTCGAGGTCCTCGGGGGCGTGCACCACCTTCATGCCCCGCCCGCCGCCACCGGCGGTGGCCTTGACGAGCACCGGATAGCCCATGTCGGCGGCGATGCGGGCCGCCTGGGCGGCGTTGGCGATCGCCCCTTCGGAGCCCGGCACCACGGGGATACCGAGGCGCCTGGCGGTGGCCTTGGCCTCGATCTTGTCGCCCATGATACGGATGTGCTCGGCCGTGGGGCCGATGAAAGCGATCTTGTGGCCTTCCAGGATCTCGGCGAAGCGGGCGTTCTCGGAGAGGAAGCCGTAGCCGGGATGGATGGCGTCGGCGCCGGTGATCTCGCAGGCGGCGACGAGACGCGGAATATTGAGATAGCTCTCGGCCGCCGGGGGCGGGCCGATGCACACGCTCTCGTCGGCGAGGCGCACGTGCATGGCATCTGCGTCGGCCGTGGAATGCACCGCGACGGTCGCGATCCCGATCTCCCTGCAGGCACGCAGGACCCGGAGCGCGATCTCGCCGCGGTTGGCGATCAACACCTTGTCGAACATCGGCGCGAGAGGGCTCCGCGAGAACACGTTACTCGATGATGACCAGCGGCTCCCCGAACTCGACGGGCTGGCTGTTGGCGACCAGGACACGGACCACCACCCCCGCCTTCGGGGCCGGAATGTGGTTCATGGTCTTCATGGCCTCGATGATGAGGAGCGTCTGCCCCTGGGTGACACGCGTGCCGACCGAGACGAATGGGCCGGCGGTGGGCTCGGGGGCGAGATAGGCAACGCCGACCATGGGCGAGCGCACGCAGCCCGGATGCTTGCCCGGATCGTCCTCGCCCGCGCCGGCCTGGGGCGAGGCGGACGCCGGGGCCGCCTGCAGCGCGGCTGCCGGGGCAGACACCGTGGCGACCGCCGGCGCCAGCTGGCGCGCCACACGCACGCGCATGCCTTCCCGGTCGATCTCGATCTCGGTCAGGCCGGTCTCGGTGAGGAGCTGGGCAAGCTCGCGGATCAGCTCCTGGTCCACTCGCTGGTCCAGACTGGGCTTGCCCTTGATGTCCTTCCCCATCGGTTCGGTCGGTCCCTTCTGAAATGCCTCTGGCTTGGCCGGGCGCCTGCGGCTTGCGGCGCTCAACCTCGCACGGCCTCGCTGCGGCTCTTAGCCTTGGCCAGCAGGTCTGCCATGGCATCGATGGCCAGCTCGTAGCCCTTGGGCCCGAAGCCGCAGATCAGCCCCTGGGCGGCCGGCGTCACGTAGGAGGTGTGGCGGAACGGCTCGCGCCGGAAGACATTCGAGAGGTGCAGCTCGACGACCGGCAGCGCAGCGGCGTTGAGCGCATCGAGGATGGCAACCGAGGTGTGGGTGTAGGCGCCGGCGTTGATGACGATGCCGCCGGCGCGCTCGCGCGCCTCCTGGATCCAGTCAACCAGCGTGCCCTCGGAGTTGGTCTGACGGAAATCCACCTCAAGGTCCAGGGCCTTGGCCCGCGCCTCGGTGCGATGGCGGACGTCGGCCAGGGTCTCGGCGCCGTAGATGGCCGGCTCGCGCGCGCCGAGCAGATTGAGGTTCGGCCCGTTCAGAACGAACACCGGCTTGGACATGGCTGCCGCCTCAACTCGTTGGTATGGACCGGCAGGACAAGACTTTACGTGCCTACCCCTCGCCCCGCGTCCTGGGGCACGTGCCTTGGGGGGCTTGCCTTGGGCTTAACTCTGCGGCGGCCCGTGTAACACCTTTCGCCCGACCGGGGAAGACCGGACGGTTGGGGTCAGACCCCATCGAGACGCTCGGGGGTCAGACCCCTCGCCTCGGCCGCCGCATTGAACGCTGGGCCGGACGCGAGGGGTCTGACCCCGTATTACCCGTATTACGCGAGGGGTCTGGAGCCCCACTCAGCCTAGCAGACCTTGCAGCCTTCCTTGCGCACCTCGGCCACCAGGGAGCTCATGCGCTCCAGCAGGTTTTCCGGCGCGCCCGGGATGA
>DATMZP010000486.1:0-3648 GCA_035573595.1 Hyphomicrobiaceae bacterium | reverse complement strand
GCCGCACCAGCAGCGGGGCCTCCACCATGCCGACGAAGATGTTGGCCGCCGCCGAGGTGCCGACCGGGCCGCTGACGCCCATCGTCCGCCGCAGCACCCAGCCGACGGCGTGCACCACCCGCTGCAGGATGCCCCAGTGGTAGAGCACCTTGGTGAGAGCGCTGATCACCAGGATCAGCGGCAGGGCGTGGAAGGCCAGGATGAAGCTGTTCTGCGGGTTGACGCTCTGAAACGGCGCGGGCGCTCCGGCCAGGTAGCCGAAGACGAGTTGCACGCCGGCCGCGGTCGCCGCCTGCAGCGCGGTGACGAGCCCCGCCGCGAGATCGAAGGCGCCGCGCACCGCCGGCACATTCAGCATGATGCCGGCGATGACGGCCTGCAGCCCGACCCCCGCGAGGATGAGCCGCGCCATCCGTGCCGGCCCGATGGCGCCCCGCCGCTCGGAGAGCGCCCAGGCGATCAGCGGGATGGCCACGAGCCCGACGAGGCTCTGCGCCTGCAGTGTCATAGGTGCATCTCCCTCTCCCCGTGAATCGCCAACACCGCCACGCGCTCTGACAGTGCGGAGAGAGGGGCAGAGGCACATTCCGATGTTCGTGTTTGCGGCTGCCCCTCGCCCTGGCCCTCTCCCCGCAAGCGGGGAGAGGGATACTGCGGCGCTTGATTTGTAGGCGAGGGCAGCGGGGCCAGGCAACCGCTTCGAGGCGTGGACCGCCAGGGGCCGGCCGCGGGCAGGACTTGACGATCCATCGCCGTACATTTATATAAACAAATAGAAATATAACCGTGTGGGCACGCTCGATGCAGGCAGATCAGATCGACAGGGCGTTTGCGGCGCTTGCCGACCCGACGCGGCGGGGCATCCTGGCGCGGCTCTCCCAGGGCGAGGCGACGGTCAACGAGCTGGCGGCGCCGTTCGACCTGACCCAGCCCGCCATCTCCAAGCACATCAAGGTGCTGGAGCGGGCCGGCCTGATCTCGCGGGGGCGCGTGGCCCAGACGCGGCCGTGCCGCCTGGAAACGGCGCCGCTGCAAGGGCTGGCGGAGTGGATCGAAGCCTACCGCCACCTCTGGGAGGACAGCTTCGAGCGCCTCGACGCTCACCTCAAATCGACTCAAGCAGCGAAACGGAAAGGACGGAAAGATGCCCGCAAATAAGCGCGCGACGGCGGCGGACGCGGCCTTCGTCATCACCCGCGTCTTCGACGCTCCGCTCTCGCTGACCTGGAAGGCGTGGACCGAGGCCGACCAGCTCAAGGCCTGGTGGGGGCCGAAAGGCTGCACCATCGAGGTCGCCAGCCTGGAGCTCCGGCCCGGCGGGTTCTTCCACTTCAACATGCGGTTTGCGAACGGCCAGGAGTGGTGGGGGCGCTTCCTTTATCGCGAGATCGCGCCGCGGCAACGCATCGTGTGGCTCAACTCGTTCTCGAACCCCGGCTGCGGCATCACCCGCGCACCGTTCGCCATGGCCATCCCGCTCGAGATCCTCAACGACGTGACCTTCGCCGAGCGCAGCTGCAAGACCACGGTGAGCCTGCGCGCCACCCCGCATGGCGCCACGGACGAGGAGATCGCCACGTTCAAGAGCATGCACGGCAGCCTGGAGCAGGGCTATGGCAGCACCTTGGACCAGCTGGCGCAGGTCTTGGCTCAGGTCTCGGCCAAGGTCTCGGGGTGAGATTGCCGGAAAGGGCTGAGCCGCCATCATCCCGGCTGGAGGGACGCGAGCCGAAGCGACGGGCCCTCCAGTCCGGGATCGGTGCGCAGGCGTGGTGCGGTGCGGCGAGGCGGGTGTCGAAGCCGACCTCGACCGGCTGTGTCAGCGAAATATCGCCCGCTTCAAGTGTCCCAAGGCTTATCGCTTTGTCGCTGCACTGCCGAAGAAACGATAGCGGCAAGATCCCTGAAAAACCGAATTGCGCGACATTCTCAAAGCCGACGCACAGCAAAAACTCTTGCCGCAGCGCATCATCCGGACGCGCTGTTTGAATACGGAGTATGTCACCCGTGCCACGGTAATGGGCAAAAGGCCCAGCCGAGGGAATATTTCTGTAGTCCGCATCAGGCCGATTTGTTACCTTACTCGCTTCCCCAAGCAAACAGCGGCGGGCTGTCGAGGCCCGCCAGGGTGATGGCGGTCGCGTGCATGGCACATTTTCGCGGGCATATCGTCTTTGCGGATGCCGCTCGCCGGGGCGCCGCGCCAGCCTCGCCGCCAGCCCACACATCGCAGGTCGTTCGCGCGAAATTGACCAAGGCGGGTGAAACCGCGCGGACGTACGTGCGTACTAAGGTAAATCGGGCAGTGCATCGGACAGCCGGCAGTCGCGCCGTGCGGTGCGCGGCAACGCTGCAGCGCCCCACGCATTTGCTGTGTAGGAACGGTCTCGGCGGATGCCGGGCCGCGGCGCCTCAGCTTTCTCTTCCGGCCCGAAACATGCGTCGGCTTTGGAAGGAGCCCATTGGTGACGCCGGAAACGGCACCACCGAAGCCACGGAGCCAAAACAGGACCGAAACAAAACAAGCGAGAGGAGATGCAGAAATGAGGGTAGCAGACTTGCCGCTCGATACCTGGGTCGTGATCGAGCCGCTCTCCAGCGGAGAGTTCAATCTGCTTTCGACACACGCCACCCAGGGCCAGGCGGAGGCGGAGCGCGACGACCGCAACCGTGGCCTGCAGTTCCCTCGCTACAGCGCAGTAAGAGCCCTGGCGCCCGCCGCCGGTGCCCAGGGCTGCGGCGCCGTTCTGATGCACAGGTAGCCCGTGAAGTCCTGAGGTCGTGAAGTCGGGAGTGCGTGAAGTCGTGCGCGCTTCACGATCTCCTTCGAACGGCTTTCCCGAGGTTTGCGGACCATTGGACGCGGGCGCGTGGAAAAAGCCTTCCCACGCGGCTGCCCCTCACCCTAGCCCTCTCCCCGTTCGCGCCGAAGTGGCGCGACGGGGAGAGGGAATCCGGCGGGCGACTGCGTAATGAGGTGTCGGACCCTCAGGCGTCTGACACTATGGTTCCTAGAACGGTGTTGTCGCGATGGTGTCAGACCCAGAGGGTCTGACACCGATCGACACCGATCGGCCTACCACCGACGCCAATGGCGGTGGTGATGGCGAGGCCTGTGGTAGTACCGGTAGCCGTAGTGGCGGTGCCGGTGATACCGCGGACCGTAGCCGTAGTAGTAGCGGTAGCCGTGGCGGCGGCCGTACCAGTGGGCCTGCTGCACGTCGGCCATCGGGGCGCTCTGCAGGGCGGGGAGCCCGCCTGTCGGCGCAGCGTCTGCCGGCAGGCCGATCAGGCCTATCGTGAGGGCGCCCGCCGCGCCGGTGAGCCAAGACTTGAGAGTCATGCCGTTGCTCCACTTTGCTCTGGGGCGCACCCGGCGTGTCTTGCGCCTCCTCTGTGTGCCGGCGGCCCGGACGGCCGCCCGTCAGGAATGGTTAACGCCCGGTCGGCATTCAGGTTCCTGGCTCCGGAAGGCGGGCCTGGGCCGCTCCCGGGGTCGGATCGGCGGCGTGGGCGAGGCGGCAACTCAAGCTTGGCCGCGGGAGGAGGAGCCGGCAGCCGCGCGGCGCGTGGCGGCGAGCCTGGCCTCGCGGCGCGTGATGTAGACCGCGGATGCGAAGATGATCGCCGCGCCCACCCAGGTCCACC
>DATMZP010000485.1:0-2983 GCA_035573595.1 Hyphomicrobiaceae bacterium | reverse complement strand
CGCCGTTCTTCAACGTCGAGGTGCCGAGCGGCGGCGGCAACTACACGCTCAACCGCGGCCAGTCCGACTTCGGCACCGACCAGCCGTTCGCCAACCGGCACGCAGCAAGCTTCCGTGCCATCTACGACCTCGCCGATCTCGACCACTCCCTCTACATCCACACCACCGGCCAGTCCGGCAACCCGCTCTCGCCGTTCTACCGGTCGTTCGCGACGCGCTGGTCCAAGGGCGAGTACATCGAGATCCCGACGCAGCGCCAGGCGGTCGAGGCGGCGAGCCTGGGAACGTGGACGCTGACGCCGAAGTAGGGGGCAGACCCGAGGCCACCCAGAAGGGTGGATGGTAGGGCGTGCATTCAATACGAGTGCTTGGTCCGCCGACTACCGTAGATAGCAACCTTTTGTGTCAGACCCTGATCCTGGGGCCAGGACCTAGGCCCGATCCTATAGCCGCAGGCGCGCGAGCTGGGCTCCCCCGGCGCCGAAGCATTCCTCCGCCGCATGGGCCGGCGGTAGTATCATGCGGTCGGCCCCTGCGGGCCTGACCGCATGCGCGCGAGACCGGTCGGGAGAGTCATGAAACTGGTGGTTCTGAGCGGTGGTGCGGCTGAGGGGCTGGTTGCTGCCCTGGCCCCGAGCTTCAAGGCTGAGGCCGGTTGCGAGATCGACGGCACCTTTGGTGCCGTCGGCGCCATGCGCGACAGGCTTCTGGCCGGAGCGCCGGCCGACGTGCTCATCCTCAGCCGCGCGCTTATCGACGAGCTGGCGCGGCAGGGCCATGCGGTGCCTGGCTCCGCCGTGGACATCGGCACCGTGGCGACCGCCATCGCCGTGCGCAGCGGCGATGCCGCGCCGTCGGTCGGCGACGCGGCGGGCCTGCGCGCGGCGCTGCTCGCCGCCGGAGAGATCCATTGCCCCGATCCGAGGCGGGCCACGGCCGGCATCCACTTCGCCGGCGTGCTCGACCGGCTCGGCATCGCCGGCGAGGTGACGGCGCGCCTGAGGACCCATCCCAACGGCATGACTGCCATGCGCGCGCTGGCCGCCGCCGCCGCCGAGCGCCCGCTCGGCTGCACCCAAGTGACGGAGATCGTGGCCACGCCCGGTGTGACGCTGGTGGCGCCACTGCCCGACGAGTTCGGGCTCCGCACCGTCTATACCGCCGCCGTCTGCGCCAGGGCGGTACGGCCTGCAGAGGCAGGGGCGCTCGTTGGTCTTCTGACGGGCGCGGCAGCGCGCGAGGAGCGCCGGCGGGCCGGATTCGCCTAGGTGTCAGACCCTCTGGGTCTGACACCGAAACTCCGACGACGGTTGTATAACGGTGTCAGACCCGGAGGGGGCCCGGCGGGTCTGGCACGCAGGGCGTCGGATAGGCGTCCTGCGCCCGCGCAGGGGGCCAGCCCGCGGCGACGCCAAGGACGACGCTGGAAAGTGCCAGCACTGCTCTCCACATGATGGGTCCCCTCATCTCCAACCGTGATACCGGGAAGCGACGCGCGTTGCCATTGATCGTTAAGCAGAGACAGGCCAGCGTCAGACGCCTCGCACCTGCCACAGAGTAGAGGGAAGCGAGGCGGTGAGCGAGGATCGGCTATCAGGGACGCCATATTGGATATGTCGCAACAGACACAGAAATCGGCCCGGCCCGTGACGGTGGCCCTGGACAGGCTGGAGCACCTCTACGAGCAGGCCAGCGCGGGGCTGGTTGCGGCGCTGGGGCGGTACCTCGAGGCGGGCGAGCGGCCAGGGAAGGAGGCGCTGGCGGGGCTCACCTATCCGCTGCTGCGGGTGGTGTACCACGATGCCACCCGCGCGCTGCCGACGCACCGGCGCGCTTTCGGCCGGCTGCAGCGGATCGGGGCCTACGAGACGACCGTCACGCATCCGCGCGAGTTCCGCAGCTACCTTGTCGAGCAGCTGCAACCCCTGGCCACCGAGTACGGCGCCAGGATCGAGGTGGAACCGAGCCGGCAGCGCATTCCCTACCCCTATGTCCTCGACCGCACGGCGGAGCTGGCCGGCGCCGTCGTGAACGTGGCGGATCTCGCCCGCCACTTTCCCACGCCGCAGCTCTCCGGCGTGGGCGACGAGATCGCCGACGGCGAGTGGGACTTCCGCGCGGGCCAGCCGCGCCCCCTGGCGCTGTTCGATGCGGTGCGCGTGGACTACTCGCTGCAGCGGCTGGTGCACTACACGGGCAGCGACTGGCGCCATGTGCAGCGCTGGATCCTGCTCACCAACTATCACCGCTATGTCGACCGCTTCGCGCGCTGGGCGCGCGAGCAGCTTGGCGCGGGCCATCCTTCATCGCGGCTCATCCTCCCCGGCAATATCGTTATTGGGCCGGAACATTCCGCCGCCGAGGCCGACGACCTGATCGCCGGCAGCGCCTGGCACCGCTTCCAGATGCCCGCCTATCACCTGACCGCGCCCGACGGCGAGGGCGTCACGCTGGTCAACATCGGCGTCGGCCCCTCCAACGCCAAGACCATCACCGACCACCTGGCCGTGCTGCGCCCCAACTGCTGGCTGATGGTGGGCCACTGCGGCGGCCTCAGGCAGACCCAGCAGATCGGCGACTACGTGCTGGCGCACGCCTACCTGCGGCAGGACCGTATCCTCGACACCTTGGTACCGCCCGACATCCCGATTCCGGCGCTGGCCGAGATCCAGGTGGCCCTGCAGGATGCGGCCGCGCTCGTCACCGGCGAGCGCGGCGAGGCGCTGAAGCGGCGCCTGCGCACCGGCACCGTCGTCACCAACGACGACCGCAACTGGGAGCTGCGCTACACGCAGGAGCGGCGCCGCATCAATCTCTCCCGCGCTATCGCCGTCGACATGGAGAGCGGCACGGTGGCGGCGCAAGGTTACCGCCTGCGCGTGCCCTACGGCACGCTGCTGTGCGTCTCCGACAAGCCCCTGCATGGAGAGATCAAGCTGCCCGGCACCGCCAACGCCTTCTACGAGACCGCCGTTGGCCAGCA
>DATMZP010000484.1:0-3084 GCA_035573595.1 Hyphomicrobiaceae bacterium | reverse complement strand
CAAGCCGGCACGTACAAGGTGACAGGCGAGTACGAGTCCGAAGCCGCCCAGAGCCGGCCGGGCTTCGAGCGCGTCGTCGTCCTCGCTGCCGGAGAGCGCAAGCGCGAGGCCTTCGAGCTGAAGGCCGCCGAGGTGGGGCTCACCAGGCTTGCCCTGCGCATCACCGGCCCCGGCGGCGTCGATGTGGGGCGCACGCTCAACTTCGATGTCAAGGTGCCGGCCGGCGACATCAAGCGCCTGTCGGTGGCCACGCTGGCCCCCAAGTCCGGCAAGATCACGCTGTCGAGCGACCTGCTGCACGACCTGATCCCCAGCCGCACCAAGATGACCGTCTCGGTGGGGCCGTACGGCGCCCTCGACGTGCCGGGCATCCTCAACGCGCTCGACCGCTATCCCTATGGCTGCGCCGAGCAGACGGTGAGCCGGGCGCTGCCGCTGCTCTACGTCAACAGCGTGGCCAAGCGCATCGGCATCGCCGGGGATGCGCAACTGCGGGAGCGCATCGACGGCGCCATCGCCCGCGTGCTGGAGAAGCAGGACTCCTCGGGCGCGTTCGGGATCTGGGGGCCGGCCGACGGCGACATGTGGCTGACGAGCTTCGTCACCGACTTCCTGACGCGCGCCAAGGAGCAGGGCTATGCCGTGCGCCAGCAGGCGTTCGCCCAGGCGCTCGACCGGCTCGCCAATTTCATCGGCTACGCGCAGGACTTCGCGCACGGCGGCGAGGACAGGGCCTATGCGCTCTACGTGCTGGCCCGCAACGGCCGCGCGCCCATCGGCGAGCTGCGCTACTACGTCGATACCAAGCTCGACAGTTTCGCCACGCCGCTGGCCCAGGCGCAGCTGGGCGCCGCGCTCGCCATGATGGGCGACCGTCCCCGCGCCGAGCGCGCCTTCCAGGCCGCCCTTGGGAGGCTGGCGGAGACCGACCCCGACATTATCCGGCGTGACTACGGCAGCGGCATCCGCGACCGCGCGGCGGTGATCACGCTGGCGGCGGAGAGCTCGCTCGCCAAAGGCGAGGTGCCGCGGCTGGTGGAGGTGGTGTCCAGGGCCTATGCGGCGCAGGTCTACACCTCCACGCAGGAGCAGGCCTGGATGCTGCTTGCCGCCCATGCCCTGGCGCAGGAGGCGAAGGACATGGCGCTCTCCCTCAACGGCCAGCTGCACCGGGGCGAGCTGCTGCGCGCCGTGGCGCCTGCCGAGCTGCAGGCCGGACCGCTCGCCATCGTCAACGCCGGGGAGACGCCCGTCGGTGCCGTGGTCTCGGTGATCGGCGCGGCGCTGACGCCGGAGCCGCCCATCTCCAAGGGCTTCACCATCGAGCGCACCTACTACACGCTCGACGGCAAGAAGGTAGACCTCGCCAGCGCCACCGGCGGCACGGCCAGGCTCAAGCAGAACGACCGCCTGGTGGTGGTGCTGAAGGTGGACGCCACCGACACGGGCGGGCGCATCCTGCTGGTCGACCGGCTGCCCGCCGGGTTGGAGATCGAGAACCCGCGGCTGGTCGACTCCGGCGACATCAAGGGCCTGTCCTGGCTCAAGACCACGGTGGCGCCGCAGCACACGGAGTTCCGCGATGACCGCTTCGTGGCGGCCTTCGACTTCTTCGGCGGCATTCCCGGCCGGGGCCGCGGCGCCCGCGACAGCGCCGATCCGGCCTCCGGCGCCACCGTCGCCTACATCGTGCGCGCGGTGACGCCCGGCTCGTTCGTGCACCCCGCCGCCACCGTGGAGGACATGTACCGCCCCACCCGCTTCGCCCGCACCCCGGCGGGTCGGCTGGAGGTTACGGCACAGCCGTAGGACCCGCGAATGAAGCCGCCTCTCTCACCATGGCTGCGACGGGATTCCCCTCCCCCTTGTGGGGAGGGGCTAGGGGTGGGGGGAACCACTAACCTTGAAGTTGGGGATTCCCCCCCACCCTGTCCCTCCCCCACAAGGGGGGAGGGGACCCCGCCGCCCTCTCCTCGCTTCATTTCGATCGCCGCGCTCGCCGGGGTGATGCGCGGTGTCATGCTGGCGGGTGCCGTGCTCGCATGCGTCGCCCTAGGGACCATCGCCTGGGTCTGGATTCGGCTGGAGCCATTGTCGCTGGCGCGTGCCGAGGCGCTCTCCGTCACCGTGCTCGACCGGAACGAGCGGCTGCTGCGCGCCTATGCAGCGCCCGACGGCCGCTGGCGGCTGCCGGCGGAGGTGAAGGACGTGGACCCGCGCTATCTCGCCATGCTGATCGCCTACGAGGACAGGCGGTTCCGCAGCCACGCGGGCGTGGACCTCTGGGCGGTGCTGCGGGCCGGCTGGCTCATGGTGCGCCACCAGCGCATCGTCTCGGGCGGCTCCACCATCACCATGCAGGTGGTGCGGCTGCTCCTGGGCGAGCACGAGCGCTCGCTGTGGGGCAAGATCAGGCAGGCGCTGCTGGCGCTCTCCCTGGAGCGGCGGCTCTCCAAGGACGAGATCCTGACGCTCTACCTGCGGCTGGCCCCGTTCGGCGGCAACCTCGAGGGCGTGCGGGCCGCGTCGCTGGCCTACTTCGGCAAGGAGCCGCGCCGCCTCTCCATCGCCGAGGCGGGCCTGCTGGTGGCGATCCCGCAGTCGCCGCAGGCACGCCGACCCGACCGCTCGCCCGAGGCCGCCAGACGCGCCCGCGACCATGTCCTCGCCCGCATGCTGGGCGCGGGCGTCGTATCGCGCGAGGATGCCGCCCGCGCCATGGCCGAGCCCCTCCAGGTGGCGCGGCGCGAGTTCCCCATGCTGGCCCCGCACCTCGCCGATGCCGAGGTGGCGCAGAACGCGACCCGCACGGTGCACCGCCTCACCCTGGATCATCGGGCGCAGGCCAACATCGAGGCGCTGGTGCGCGATTACGCGGCGACCCTGGAGAACCGGCTGTCGGCAGCGGTGGTCGCGGTCGATCGCCGCACCGGCGAGATCGTCGCGTATGTCGGCTCGCCGGGGCTGCTCGACATGGAGCGCCTCGGCGCCATCGATATGGCGGCCGCGCTGCGCTCGCCGGGCTCCACCCTCAAGCCCATCGTCTACGGTCTCGCCTTCGAGCTGGGCCTCGCCCACCCTTCA
>DATMZP010000483.1:0-5654 GCA_035573595.1 Hyphomicrobiaceae bacterium | reverse complement strand
TCGACACCAGGATGATCAGCGCGGAGGCGTTCTTGGCCCACAGCTGGTTGGACTGCGTGAGCAGCCCGAGCAGCTTCGGCCAGTGCGCTGTGTCGCGGCGGGCGTAGATGAAGCGCCACGGCTGCGAGTTGAACGCGGATGGCGCCCAGCGCGCCGCCTCCAGGATGGTCATCAGGTCGTATTCCGAGATCGGCGCGGCGGTGAACGACCTGGGCGACCAGCGCTGCAGGAACAGCGGATCGATGGGATAGTCTGTGCTCCGGGAGTTGGCTGTCGTCATGGCATCCCCGTATCCACGCCTTGCGCACCCTTGCGGCTGCCGCCGGCCTTCCAGCCGCGGCATGCCCGCGGCGCACGTTACCGGCAACGCCGGAGCGCCGGAAGTGCCCGGAGTTGCGCCGGTGTTGCGCAGCTGCTCCATGGACAGTCCACTGCTTGCATTGCAGAGCCGGTGATAAGCAATTCGCTTTTCCTCATTTCCGCCATCAAGTCCCGTGTGGCTTGCTGATGAATTGGGCATCGACTGCACCCGACAGCCCCGCCCAGCGCGGATCTCGGTGTGCACAGGGAGGGCGAATTGAACGCTTCAACACTGTGCCAGGTCCGTAGCAGGCTCCCGCTGCTGGCGGTCGCTGCGCTCCTGGCGGGCGCCGCCGTCGCATCGCCATCGGGCGCGCAGAGCCCAGAGCAGCGTCCGGAGCCGCATCCTGGGCCGCCCCTCATCGCCCAGGCCTGCGCCGGGTGCCACGGGCAGGCCGGCGCCGGCGGTGGCTCGGTGCCCAGGATCGCCGGCCACAACCGCGACCTGTTCATCGCCCAGTGGAAGGCCTTCCGAGACAAGCAGCGACCGGCCATCATCATGGACCGCGTGGCACCCGGCTATACCGACGCCGAGGTGGCCCTGCTCGCCGATTATTTCTCCAAGTTGAAGTGAGGGGCGTCCCCATGACTGCCATGACTGCCATGACTGGCGCGACTGGCATGACCGGCATCACCCGGCGCAGCTTCGGCACCATGGCGGCGGCAGCGGCGCTGGCGGCCCCCGCCACGCTCAGCGCGCAAGGAGCGCCGCGGCTCGTCGTCGTCGGGGGCGGCTTCGGCGGCGCTTCGGCGGCGCGCTTCGCCCGCATCCAGTATCCCCAGCTCGACGTGACGCTGATCGAGCCCCAGGGCAAGTTCATCACCTGCCCCTACGGCAACCTGCTCCTGGCCGGCCGGCGCACGCTGCCGCAGATCACCCACTCCTACGACGGCCTGGTGAAGCGCGGCGTCAAGCATGTGCGCGACACGGCCGTCGCCATCGATCCGGCCGCGAGGACGGTGCGCCTTGCCGGTGGCGAGAGAGTTGGCTACGACAAGCTGATCCTGAGCCCCGGCATTGCCATCCGCTGGGGCGGCATCGCCGGCTACGACGAGGCCGCGGCTGAGACCTTCCCGCACGCATGGCTCGACGCCGACGGCGCGCAGATCAGCCTCCTGCGCAGGCAGCTGGAGGACATGCCCGACGGCGGCGTGGTCGGTTTCGCGATCCCCGACAACCCGTACCGCTGCCCGCCGGGGCCTTACGAGCGCATCAGCATGGTCGCCTCGTATCTCAAGAAGGCCAAGCCCAGGTCCAAGATCCTGGCACTCGACGCCAAGGACCAGTTCTCCAAGCAGGGCCTGTTCCAGGACGGCTGGAAGGAGCTCTACGGCGACATGGTCGAGTGGGTGCCGCTCGGCAAGGACGGCAAGGTCGTGCGCGTCGACCTCAAGGAGAAGGTCTTCGAGACCGAGTTCGGCAACAGGCACAAGGTCGACGTAGGCAACGTCATCCCGCCGCAGTCGGCGGCGAAAATCGCCATCGACGCCGGCCTTGCCAACGAGTCGGGCTGGGTGCCCATCACCACGCGCACCTTCGAGGCGCAGAAGGCGCCGCATATCCATGTCATCGGCGACGCCACCATCGCCGCGCCGATGCCGAAGTCGGGCTACATCGCCAACAACACCTCCAAGCAGGCGGTGGCCGCCGCCGCCGCGGCGCTCGAAGGCAAGCCGGCGCCGGCCGATCCCGTCTACTTCAACACCTGCTTCAGCCACGTCGGCGACGACTACGGCATCTCGGTGATCAACATCTTCCGCCCGACGGACACGGGTTTCCAAGACACCCCGGGCGGCGTCTCCCCGCGCGGCCCGTTATCCGAGCGGCGCGAGCAGCGTCGCCTGGAGGCCCTGCACGCCGACACCTGGTACGCCAGCATCACGGAGGATGCTTTTTCGTGATGTGTAGGCGCTAGGCACTACTCACCCTTGCCAGCCACCCAGTCCTTGCTCCGCATCTGCATGAGCCCCCGATGATCGAGCACGGGCAGGGTCATCTGGACGGTGATCGGTGCCGGCTGTGCGCGGCCCTGCAGCCGATCCAGCAACGAGGGCTCCGATGGCGCAGCCGTATTGAGCTTGAGGCGGAAGCTGTAGTCGCCTACTTCCTGCACGAGCCTCTTGCTCGTGTCGTTCCGCGCCTCCGGAATGTTCGTTACGGGATAGAAGCGCACGGTCTCCGAATGGACGGTGTGCCCAAGGATGGTCAGCGGCGTGAATTGGCGCGTGCTGGGCGTGGCTTGCATCTTCGGGTGCTCGCCCAGGTAGGCGCTGTAGAAGCGCGTGGTGGTGTTGGTCTTCGGGTTGTGCGCCTCAAGCTCCATGGAGACCACAGTGCCGCTGCGCGCACCACCGTTGGCGAGGCTGATGGGTATGGTGAAATTCTCGCCCTCGCCGTCCATCTGATAGAGGAACACTGGCGGCAGGTAGACTTCGAGCTGGGCACCTTGCAGGGTGCTGACGTACACGCTGACGAAGGACGCGAGCACCGCCCCCGCTGAGAACGCCATCGAAAGCCAGCCGCTGTGCCCCCGATGCACGGCAGTGTCCACCGCGGTCTTGACGGGGATGGGCTCCTCTCTGGCGCGCTCTCTCGCGCGCTCGTCCTGCATGACGGCCATCGTCGCTCCCTCCTCTGAAGGTCTCGGATCACCCCGCCGAAAGCGACGAGCGGAATAGAGCCGCTTTGGGGCGGTCGGATGGCGGCAGCCTCGCGACCGAGGTCCAGACCCCTTCCGGCCTACGCTGGAGGATGAGAACGGGGTCTGACCCCGGCTGTCACAGCGCGTCGATCACTCCGAAGGCCGTAATCGCCTCCTCCGCTGTCAGACCGCCGTGGTGGCCGTGGAAGGTGTTGGTCAGCACGCCCGGCTCGTGCCACCAGACGAAATGGCCGAGCCGGGGCAGGATGAGGATGTCCCCGAGCCGGCGGCGCAGCTCCTCGCTCACCGGTTGCGGACCGAGCAGGCCCTCACCCAGGGCCGCGTCCACGGTCATCACCGCCGCCACGCCGTCCAGCTCATTGCACAGAAGGTCTATGGTCTCGTCCCGCCGCTCCGGGCGCACGTGCAGGAACACGTCGCGGGGGGAGCCGTTGGGATAGATGCGGTTGCCGGTAGGGCTGACGGCGAGGTGCTCCGCCAGCTGCGGCAGCCGCAGGTTGAGCGCGATCGTCTCGGCCGCGTCGGCCCGGACATGGCCGTGGTCGGCGGTGAACAGATAGAGCGTATCAGGGCTGTCGATGTCGCGCAGCGCCTCGTCGAAGGTGCGCCAGAAGCTGGCGATCTCGGCCTCGTGGTAGGGCGTGCCGGGGCCGTAGAGGTGGGCAATGGAATCGATCGCCGCCCAATAGAAGCCGAACAGCGCCTTGCCCTCGGTCGTCTCCAGCGCCTCCTTGAGTTGCACCAGCCCCTGCGCCAGCGTGGCGTGGGTGACAACCTCCGCACCGGCGGTGGCCATCCGGTTGAAGGCGGACCGGGCGTAGCTGTGGTGCGCGAATTGAATGGAGGGCACACCCTTGGCCGCCAGCCGCTGGTGAAACGTCTCCTTTACGGCGACCAGGGCCGCGGGGTCGTAGCCTTTGCGCAGGCAGGAGTCGGTGGCGCGCTGTCCGAGCGGGCTGAAGGCCAGCGACTGGATCACCTCGCCGTAGGCGGGGATGTAGATGTTCCACTCGTAGAGCGCATGCTCGCTCGGCAGCACGCCCCAGTTGAGCGTCGTCACCGAGGCCGCGGTGGTGGAGGGGAACAGGGCGGAGATCGGCGTCAGCGTGCCCTCGTCGGCGACGCGGGCCGTGGTGCGGAAGCGGCGGCGGTATTGCTGCCAGAACTGCCAGCCGAAGGAATCGACCAGGAACAGCACGACCTTCTTCGGCTGCGGATAGCTGCCGCCGAAGCAGTCGGGCGGCAGCAGGGCGCCGGTTGTCCCGCCCGTGAGAAGGTGCTCGATGGTGGAGGGGATGTTGCCGAACGCGTAGTCGGCATAGATGGGCCTCACCAGCCCCTCGGCCAGCGGCTGGAAGCGCGCCAGCGGGGCCTCGTTGATCATCTCAGCCCCCTCCTCTTCCCAATCCGGCCCTACCCCTGACGCCTCGACAGGAACGCCAGCCGCTCCAGGAGGTGCACGTCCTGCTCGTTCTTGAGCAGCGCGCCGGCGAGCGGCGGGATCAGCTTGCGCGGGTCGTTCTCGCGCAGGGTCTCGGGCGCGATGTCCTCGTTGAGGAGCAGCTTGATCCAGTCGAGCAGCTCCGAGGTGGAGGGCTTCTTCTTGATGCCCGGCACCTCGCGCAGGTCGTAGAACATCCTGAGCGCCTCCGACACCAGCCGCCCCTTGAGGTTCGGAAAGTGCACCTCCACGATGGCACGCATGGTGCCGGCATCGGGGAACTTGATGTAGTGGAAGAAGCAGCGGCGCAGGAAGGCGTCGGGCAGCTCCTTCTCGTTGTTGGAGGTGATGATGACCACGGGGCGATGCTGCGCCTTGATGGTCTCGCCCGTCTCGTAGACGTAGAACTCCATGCGGTCGAGCTCCTGCAGCAGGTCGTTGGGGAACTCGATGTCGGCCTTGTCGATCTCGTCGATCAGCAGCACCGGGCGCTGGCTGTGGGTGAAGGCCTCCCACAGCTTGCCCTTGCGGATGTAGTTGGCGATGTCGGCCACGCGCGGGTCGCCCAGCTGGCTGTCGCGCAGGCGGCTCACCGCGTCGTACTCGTAGAGGCCCTGCAGCGCCTTGGTGGTCGACTTGATATGCCACTCGATCAGCGGCGCGCCGATCGCCTTGGCCACCTCGATGGCGAGCACCGTCTTGCCGGTTCCGGGCTCCCCTTTCACCAGAAGCGGCCTCTGCAGGGTGATGGCGGCGTTGACGGCCACCTTGAGATCGTCGGTGGCAACGTAGTCGGTGGTTCCGTTGAAACGCATGGGGTCTGTCCGCCCGCCTCCCGGTGAAATGGCTGCGCGACTCTAGGCAACGCGCCTCACCCCAGCAAGCTTGCCGCCTGCGGCGTTTGGGCTGACAGCTCTGACACGTGGTAGTGTCTCAATTCGAAATTGATAATACCACCCCAGGCAATGCTTCGTCGCTTCGGGTGGCCGTGAGACCGGAGAGCTACCGAGAATTGGCGGAGCGGGTCCGCCGCCAACGCGCCACGACCTTATCGACATCCAGCGTGCTAAGACGCGTCGGCGGCCCCTCCATCACGGTCGCGTTGACCTTGGCGATCTCGACGTTGAGCGCGGCAACCCGAAGACGGACGGCCGCCTCGTCGTCGAGCTTCTCGATCGCGGCGAGCTCCG
>DATMZP010000482.1:0-3133 GCA_035573595.1 Hyphomicrobiaceae bacterium | reverse complement strand
GAGCGGCCCATCGGCGGTGTTGGCCGAGCGCGAGTCTCTTCCTAGACGCCTGCCGGCACCGTCGCGGCGGGATGATCGGCCGGCTTGTCGAGGTTGGCGTGCCAGGCATCGTAGCCGTAGAGCCAGGCGGTGTCCGAGCTGCCCTCCCGCATCCAGGTGTTGGCGCTGGAGATGGCCTGGACCACCGACGTACGCGGCTTGCGATGCGCCTCGTAGCGGCGGAACGCTCCTGCGATATCCGCGGTGCCGGCGCCGGTCCCGCCGCCCACGATCTCCGCCAGGCAGCGGGCGAGGATGGCGGCGTCCTCGATCGAGGTGGCGCCGCCTTGCGCCATGTAGGGCGTCATGGGGTGCGCGGCATCGCCCAAAAGGACGACGCGGCCCTGGCTCCAGTGCGGCAGCGGCTCGCGCTCCAGGATCGCCCACTTGTGGCAGTCGGGGCAGGCCTCCAGGACCGCGCGCACGTGCGGGTGGAACCCGGCGTAGGCGGCGCGCAGCTCGTTCACGTCGCCCTTGGCCGACCAGGACTCGCGCGTGAGCCATTCGGCGGGCTCCGGCACGCTGGTGACGAAGTAGACCTCGCTGCGGGCGCTGTTCGTGTAATAGATGACGATGTGGCGGTCGGCGCCCCACCACTTGGTGCGCGAGCGGCCGATGTCGAGCCCGCCCATCAGCGCGGCCGAGAAGATGGCGCGGTAGGCGATGCGCCCCTTGTGGAGCGGCGCATCGGGGCCGACCACGATGTCGCGCACCACGGAGTGCACGCCGTCGGCACCGATCACGGCATCGGCCGTGGCGCGGCTGCCGTCGGCGAACGTCAGGGTGACTGCGCCTGCGCCCTGGTCGAGGCCGACAAGCCTGCGGTTGAGGTGGATGATCTCCGGCGGCAGGACCGAGAGCAGCGCCTCGTGCAGATCGGCGCGGTGCATGCACAGATACGGAGCCCCGTAGAGGCTCTCTGGCATCGGCAGCTCGCGCGTGATCTCGCCGGTGTCCCACACCCGGTTGAGGTGGGAGTAGGGCGCGAACGAGACTTGGCGTAGGCGCTCATCGACGCCGATCTGGCGCAGCACCTGCATGGAGTTGGGCATCATCTGGATGCCCGCGCCGATGCGGGCAAAGCGCGGCGCCTGCTCGTAGAGGCGCGCCTCCATGCCGAAGCGGCGCAAGGTGGCGGCAACCGCAAGGCCGCCGATACCGGCGCCGACGATGGCAACAGAGAGGGGCTTGGGCATGGGATGCTCGGATGGGAGTTTCCTGGGATGCCCAGCCTTGGGGCCGCTGGCTGTTGACGGTGGGGTATTGAAGGACGCCGCGACGGTGCGCGCAAGACCGCATGTCGGGGCTGCCCCCGATGCGGGCCGGTCGTCGGCGCCGCAAAGATCGGTACTATGGCGCAAACGCTATGGTACAATTTTACTGCGCGAGGCCAAGCGAACGAGAGCCAGCCACGATGGCAGGCCCTGGGGCGATTATGGTCGTGGTGCTGCTGCACGCCCCGGTCTACTTGATTGCTTTTGCACTGTTCGCTGGGGTTGCCTTGTTCGCAAAGTGGAGCTGGCGCATCTCAGGCGCTATCGGCGTAGTCATTGCCGTCGCGTACCTGACACTTAATGACATCCGGAGCGGTACGTTCGATGAGCGAGGGTCGCTCAGGCTTTTCACGGCGCTTGCCGTTCTGACCCTGGTCCTTCTCACGAATCTATGGCCGCGCCGATCGTGATCTACTCGGTTCCACGAGGCGCAGCAAGGAGGGGCAGTCGGCCTCAAGATCCCAGCGCGCCGGAGCGCAGCTCCGCCTCGGAACGGGCGCTGGTCATCCGGGTGCCGCGCCAGCTGAGCGACTTGCCGAGCCAGGACTGGACGATGAGCACCGGCAGCAGAATCTCGCGCAGCAGCCACAGGAGGGGCGAGCGCCAGGTGAGATGCCACCCGATGGCGTTGGCGAGCCAGGCCTCGGCAGCCAGCCACACCGCGACGTAGGCAGCGGCGACGGTCAGCACGTCGAAGCTCTCCATCTCCAGCGCCCATCCCGCGTACAGGAAGCAGGCGAGCGGCGCCGCCAGCCCGGAGAGGATCTCGAGCGCGAAGAAGCCTGGGAAGGTGGCGCGCCGCAGCCGCGCCCAGCGCACCTGCCGGCGCCATACCTGCCGGGCCGACCTGTATCCCAGCGGCTGCGGGAACGCACCGTCGGCGAGGCGGACGCGGAGGCCCAGGCCGCGCACGACCTTGGTGGCGGCCGCATCCTCGGCCGGCTCGCGGGCGAGCGCCAGGAGGCCGCCGGCGGATTCCAGATCGCTGCGGCGCCAGAGCATGTTCTTGCCCTGGGCGAAACCCGTGCCCAGCGTGTCGCCGGCATACTGCCAGCGCGCCTGATAGGTGTTGAGCCAGGCGCACTCCCACTCGGCCCACACGCCCTGGGGCCGGTCGCCGATGGGCGGCGCGCTGACGAGCCCCGTGTCAGGCCGCCACGCAGAAAGTAGCCGCTGCAGGTAGTCGCGCGGCATGGCGACATTGCTGTCCGCGATCACGATCCATTCGTGGGCGGCGTTGCGCCAGCCCTTGAGCACGTTGTTGAGCTTGGGATTCTGCGAGGGCTGGTCGTCGCCGATGAGGAGCCGCGCCTTGACCTGGGGGTGCTCCGCGATGAGGCGCTGAACCAGCGCCGCCACCGGGTCGTCGGCCGAGGCGCAGCAGAGGAGGATTTCGTAGTGCGGGTAGTCCAGCTCGAAGGTCGAGCGCAGGGTCAGTTCCTCGTAGGCGTCAAGGCCGCACACCGGGCGGATGATGGTCACGGGAGACCCGCCGTCAGCGACGGGCAGGCGCAGAGGCTCTGGCTGTGGCACCCGCAGGCGGCGGAGCGCGACCAGCGTGGTGCCGATGTGGGCGAGGAACGCAAAGACGACGAAAGCTCCAGCCAGATGAGCGGTTGCGTCCATGTGCCTTCCAGCCCAGGTGTTGGTCGAACTCCAAGTCCCTGCCAGAGTCGTATTGCGGCCTTGTGACAGCAGGTGCCACAGCGGCGTACACATGACCTTTGCTGCGATTTTACTGTGCTGAAGCCGTTATGCCTAGGTTTTCATTGTGATTAACACACAGCCCCAGCTCCTCGGTCGCTCCTCGGTGGTCCCTG
>DATMZP010000481.1:0-3960 GCA_035573595.1 Hyphomicrobiaceae bacterium | reverse complement strand
TTGCCGACGCGGGTGGTGAGCTGCCCCAGTTTGCGAAACAGGGCCGGCACGGCCTGATCGGCCAGCGCCGGCGTCCCCACATACGGCATGATCGTCTCGCCCCGGTCCTTGTCCAGGCGAATCGTCACGCTCCGCACGACGTCCTGAATCAGCGTGCCGTCCAGGTCCACGGTCACGCGGTCCCCCACGCCGTAGGCCACGTTAAACTGCATGCCGGGGGTCTCGACGGGCGTGAGCTGGAGCTCGGTCTTATCCGCGCCCTGCGCCAGCGCCTCGCGCATGGCCTGGTTCAACTCCCCGACATCGGTCGTGTCGCGCCGGTCGATAAAGCGGGCGATCCGCCCATACCGCTGGAGGCTCGCCGGGTCCCAGGTCTCCTGAAAGATGCGGGCGGTCAGCTCGCCGCCGCCCCCGGCGATCACGTAATTCACGTCGGGCGGGCCTTGCGTGTAGTGGTACGCGCCGAGCGTGCCGAGCGTCGGGGAGAAGACGGCAATGCCGGTCTGGTTGCGGGGGATGTAGCAATCGAACTGGAGCGGGAAGCCCCCGACCGACACTTGCTGCACGAGCGCAAAGCTCACCGACCCCGCCGTCGCTAACTCTTGCACGAAGGTCAGCAGGTTCTGCATCCGCGCCCGGCCCACGACCGCCGTGCCCCGCGCCAGGTCGGCGCCCAGGGTCAACCCGTCGCGGCGCCGGACCGGCGTGGCCGCGGGGCCGATGTTGACATCGACAAAATGTTTGATGACCGTTTCCGCCGGACCCGGCGGCGCCGGGGGCACCGGGAAGATGTCCTGGGCCGCGGCCGTGTAATTGCCCGTGGTGGTACTGGGGACCTGGACGGCGACTTCGTCCTTGAGCAAGGTCAGGTCGTCCGGTCCCTGGGCCAGCACGACGTCGCCCTCGGCGCCGTAGGTGCGGGTCAACTGGCGCACGGGGCCACTGAGCAGCGTCACCCCGTCGCGGACGACCACGATGCCGCCGCCAAAGGTGAGCGCCTGGGCCGCTAGGCTGCTGAAGGGCATCGTGATGCGCCAGGTCCCCACATCGTTCCAGTTCCGCGTCAAGATCAGCTCACTGAAGTCGTCGATCTCGGCGACCCGCGTCCGCGAGCTATCCCGCACATACAAGCCGTAGACCGCCATTAGCTCGTGCCATTCCCCGTGATGCTAGGGCCCTGGATCATGGGCTGCGGCACGCGCTCGACGTGGAGCGCGAGCGCGCCCAGGCCGTACTCGCCTTTACCATCCCCGGCCAGTAGGCGCCCGATCTCGGGACCGAGGCAATCGGCACAGACGGTCAGCGTGATGAGATACGGCTGGCCGTCGTGCAGGTTCGTGAATTGAATCGTCAGGGCGGCTGGCATCGCTAGTACGCTCCTATATGCCGAGGTAGGCCGGGGTATATTCCAGATGGACGAAACTCCCGACGCCCGCCCCGGTCATCTCGGCCTGGATCAGGGAGGGGCCATGGGGCAGGGTCCAGAACTCGCGCGATGTGGCGTTGATCGACCCGAACAGGTTGCCGCCGCTCGGAAACTGGGTGACGGTCTTGTAGCCCGGACGGGTGTCAATGACGACCGTTTGCTCGCTGGTCAGCGCCGTGGGGAAGTCCACCTCCAGAACGGTCTGTGGTGCGGGGCTGAGGCGACGCACGGTGACGGAGTTGCCCGGTCCATGCACGGTCCACACCGGCCAGGCCGGTACATCGCCCGGATTCGTGGTGGTCTGCTGCTGGAGGACGTTCGACCCCGTCAGATGCATCGGCAGGAACGGATCGCCCGCCGCCGTGGACAGAAACGTGGCGATGGTGCCGCCGACCTGGAAGTCGGCCGCTTGCAGGTTGGTGTCGTAGAAGTACGGGTCCAGCGCCCGAAACGTGACGAGGATATCCGTCCAGACCTCGCCGCTGCCCGTGGCGCTCAGGTCGCCCAGCCAGGGACCGACGAAGCGACAGTTGAGCTGGCGCACCGCGCCGTCCTGCGCCGCCACACTCAGGATGCCCGTGCCCCGCTCGGGATTGAGCACATGGCGTAGGTAGCGCAAGGTGTTGCGGAGGCCCACCGTCGTCGTCGAGCGCACATGCAGGGGCAGGTCCACGTCGCGGACTTGCGTATTCAGGCGCCGGAACCGTTCGCCCGCTTGCAAGGGTACCTTCTCGCTCTCCAGGCTGAACGGGGGCATCTCCAGGCCCCGCACGCCGACGAGCACGCCAATGCCTTCGGGCGCCCCCGTCTCGCCCAGGTTGAACGGGACCAGCACATGGTCCGGGTCGTACCAGGCAAAGGTCAACACCGCTATTCCATCCCCGCCTGCCAGATGAGTCGATTGAGGTTGTCGGTAATGGCTTGCGTCACTTCATCGGGGCTGACGCCGTTGTTCGTGACATTGAGCACGAAGGCGGCGGCTTCCCGCCTGGCACGGGCGTCCGCCTCCTGCTGCGCGGCCCGCCGGATCTCCGCTTCATAAGCGGCCTGGCCGGGGCCATACCCGCCCCCTCCGGAGCCAATGACGTTGCCCGTGACCGCTTCATATTGCCGGTTCCGGGCGTATTCGGCGGCGGCCTGCTCGGGCGTCTTAGTGCCGGCGGCCAGCGCCATCGCAATGGTGGCGTTCACGAGCCCGCCGTACCGCGCGATCATGGCCGCATCCGGGGCATAGCTCGGGCCGCTCGTGCCCGTCGGGCCAGGCGTCTGGGCACCGACCACGCGGCTCGTGATCGAGGAGGTCTTGGGCTGGGCCAGGCCCGGCGCCATCCCCGCAAAGGCGTTCGCGTAAATCTCACTCAGCTTGAAGGGCTTCACGTTCTGGCCCCAGGCACTCAGACTGGACCCCGGATAGGCGCTCCCTTCGCCGCTCACCCACTCCTTGAACCCGAATTGATTGCGCTCGGTACTGTTGCCCGGCCCGCCGGTCTTCCCGCCCCCGGAGCCCTCGGCGGGACTCCCGCCGCCCTCGGCGCCCGCGGCGCTGGGCGGCAGGTTGGACGGACTGAGGCCGCCGCCGGGGTAGGCCGCGCCCCCGCCCATCAGGATTTCCGTCGTGCGGGCCAGTTCGGCGGCCAGCGCCTTGTTGCCCTCGGCCACCATGCTATTGAACTTCGCCTGTTGGGTCACGGCGTTCCCGAAAAAGGAGTCAATCATGTCGTCGATGTGCGGAAAATAGGTGTTCCCGATCCCGTCCTCCATGCTGCCGCCCCAGCCATCCGCCATCGCCTGCCCGAGGTCCGCCATGCGCTGCGGCACCTCGGCCATCGTTTTCAGCAGCCAGTCCTCCATGATGCTGTGGCCGTAGACGTTGTCCAAGCCGCTCTGCACGCCGTCGCCGAACTCTTTACTGAACTCGGTACTCGCCGCCGTCCCGATGGCGCCCATCTCGGTCGTGGCGGCCGTCTGCGTTTTCCCGAACCACCCCCCGAACAGATTGGTGAGGTTCTCCAGGCCCACGCGGAAGGGCTCGACCCACTTGGCGAGCCCCGTCGTGATGTTGGTCACCATGTCGTTGAAGAACTTCTGCCCCGCCGTGATGATGCCGGTCCAGACCGCGCCCACCTGGGGCAGCAGCCGGTCCTTCCATTCGCCGAGATAGGTGAACACGGGCTCGAGGGCGTCTTTGACGGCCGGCAGCACCAGGCCCCAGAGGTCGATGAGCGCCTGCGTCATGGCCATGATGGCCTTGAAGGGGGTGGCCAGCACTTCGGCCGCGACCGTGATGACGGTCTTGATCTGGTCCCAGTGCTCGCGCCACCAGTCGGCAAAGTTCTTGATGGCCGGCGTCAAGTCTTCGCGCAGCCAGCGCGCGATCTCCTGCGCCACGGCGCTGGCTTGCTTGCCTTCCTCCTCGGTCGTGTCGCCGATCTTCTGCCAGGAGCCCACCCAGTCGCCGAGCAGGCTCCCGAGCATCTCGCCCATGAGGCCAAACACCTCGCCCAGGGCGTCGAAGACCGGCCTCAGGCCCTCTT
>DATMZP010000480.1:0-2519 GCA_035573595.1 Hyphomicrobiaceae bacterium | reverse complement strand
CCTGGAACAACCGGGTGGTGGCGCGCGGCAACGTTGAGATCCGCTACTACGGCGAGATCCTTCTCGCCGACGAGGTCGCCTACGACCGCAGCACGCGCAAGCTCACCGCCGAGGGCAACGTGTCGCTGACGGAGTCCGACGGCAAGGTCTCCCACACCGACCGCCTGCTCCTCAACGACGATCTGCGCGATGCCTTCGTGAACTACGCCCGCCGCCAGCGCATGCGCGTGGATCGGTGAGCGGAGACGGTTGCTCCCCTGGCTTGCCCCAGCCTACGTAGGCTTGCGCCGGCCGGGCGGCGCAATGACCGGCTCGGGCGGCTTGTGGTCGATGGAGCGCGACGGCGGCTCGGTGCCGGTGAATTGCCCGACGGAGAACGGGTCGCTCGCCGGGAACGTCTGCGCCAGGGCCTTGTCCAGCTCGGCCTCCAGCTTCCGGCGCGCGCGCTCCGCGCTGCGGATTCGACCGGTCATGGCGTGCCTCCCGCATTCTTAACGCACCCTCCCGCAGCCTACCCGATGAGATCGGCCAGTTCCAAGGCGCGCGCAACGCCCCCCGCCAAATCCCGTTAACTCGCGAGGCGATGGACGCCCGTGTCTTTGCTATGCTCGTCCGTGACAAAGCTGGCGACCAGAGTGAGGCTCCAGGCATCCTCGACCAGCCAAGCGGAGCGGACCATGGCCAAGACCCTTGCCAAGACCCTTGCCAAGACCCTGGCGGAGCGGTTTCGGATCGAGCCCGGCAAGCGCGTCGAGCTGGGAAAGCGGGACCCGGCGGACGCCGCCGCATTCCCCGACAGAGGCGAAGCGGAGGTACAGAGCAAGGCCGACGCCAGGGCCATCAACGAATGGCAGGACAAGCTGTTCGCGGAAGGCCGTCGGGCGCTCCTGGTGGTGCTGCAGGGCACCGATACGGCCGGCAAGGACGGCACCATCCGCCACGTCTTCAACGAGACGGGGCCGCTCGGCGTCACCGTCACGTCGTTCCGCCGGCCGAGCGAGGAGGAGCTGGCGCACGACTTCCTGTGGCGCGTGCACCAAGCCTGCCCGCGCCGCGGCTGCATCGGCATCTTCAACCGCTCGCACTACGAGGACGTGCTGGTGGGCCGCGTGCGCAAGCTGGCTCCGGCGGAGGAGATCGAGCGCCGCTACGATCAGATCAATGCCTTCGAGCGGATGCTGACCGAGAACGGCACCACCATCCTCAAATTCATGCTGCACATCTCGAAGAAAGAGCAGGGCCAGCGCCTCCAGGCGCGGCTCGACGAGCCCAAGAGCCGCTGGAAATTCGACCCGCACGATCTCGACGACCGCAAGCTGTGGTCCGAATACCAAGCCGCCTACGAGATCATGCTCAACCGCTGCTCGACGCCCTGGGCGCCCTGGCACGTCATCCCCGCGGATCGCAAATGGGCGCGCAACGCCGCCATCGCCGCCATCGTGCGCGAGACCCTGGAGCGGATGGACCCGCAGTACCCCAAGCCGGCGTGGGACCCCAAGGATTTCAAGGTGGACTGAGGGCGCGAGCGCCTTTATCGATGCGTCCCGCTTATGTGCCGAGAGACCCGTCCCCGATGCCCTCCTCCCTCGACCTCTCCGCCATCCACCCTGGCCTGACGGGCGCCGCCGAGCTCACCGTTGCGCCAGAGCACACGGCGGCGCGCGTGGGCTCGGGCGAGATCGCGGTGCTGGCCACGCCCGTCATGATCAACCTGATCGAGGCCGCCGCGCTCGCCGCGTGCGAGCACCTGCTTCCCGACGGCCACCAGAGTCTCGGCATCCACCTCGACGTGACCCACACCGCGGCGACGCCGGTGGGCCTGCGGGTCGCCGCCGTGGCCGAGGTGGTGGCCGTGGAGGGCCGCACCGTCACATTCCGCGTGGAGGCGCGCGACGAGCGCGAGGTGATCGGCGGCGGCACGCACAGCCGCGTCGTGGTCAACGTGGCCCGCTTCGACCGGCGCGTGCAGAGGAAGCTGGCCGGGCCGTAGCGAACGGCGGCCGGGGCGTCAGTCGCCAGCCAGGAACCGCGGCGCCACCGGATAAAGCGCCTCATGGCCCAGCATCCACACCGCCATACGGCCGTCGGGGAACAGCGGGCGGAACGCATCGTCCAGCACGTTGACGCCGCCTGCGGCGGCGCCGAACGCGGGCATCAGCAGGCGCCGCCCGTTGCCGACGAAGCAGGCGCGACGGAGGTCGTAGCCGTACATGGAGAAGCGAGCGGCCGGGCGCATGGCGCCGGCGATCTCGTGGGTGGCCCAGCCCGGCGTCGGCCGACGGCGCAACACGATGCCGGAGATCTCAAGCTCGCCGCAGACGCTGCCGCCGAGCTGCGGGGCGGCATCGGCAACCGGTAAGCCCGTAACCCAGACCCACGTGCGGTCCTCCTGCAGGATGCCCAGGACCTCCAGGTCCTCCGGGGCAAGCCGCGCCACACCGGCTGTATCGTCTCTGCCAACTCCCAGCACGACGATCATCGCCGGGTCGTAGCGGTCCAAGGTCTCGGCCAGCCTCACG
>DATMZP010000479.1:0-5019 GCA_035573595.1 Hyphomicrobiaceae bacterium | reverse complement strand
TCGTACACACCCAGCGGACCACCGCACAGCCGCCCGAGTAGCGCCGGCACGACTGGACGGCTTGGCTTTCGGCGCTCTTGCGGCTTGAGCCCCAGCCGGAGCCGTAGCCGTCGGACCCGACGGCCAGGGCGCCGCAGGCGTTGCGGAACCAGACCGGGACGGTGCAGTCCTCGGCATGGCGGCCGCACAGGGCCAGGGCCCGCCGCTCGGCGGCCTGGCGCGAGGGGTAGTCGTAGGCCCAGCCGTGCGCCCGGTTTGTGGGCGAGTAGGCGATGGCGCCGTAGTATTCCTCGGTGGCGCCGTCATCCTCGGCCGCTCCCGCGCTGGCAGCTAGCACCAGCAGCATGGACGCAAAGCACGCCGAAACCCATCCGCGAAAAATCACGATCCCCTCCCCTCGCTGGCGGCCCTCCTCGCAGCGCGCGCGAACGGCTGCTGGACCCCTCGCCGACGCCGGCAAATTTGCTGCGGGCGCCGGGACTTGGCAACGGCGCTCCGCGGCCCGCAGGCCCGGCCGGCCTGTCGGCACGGCGACCCATCGGTCCCTTATTGCCCAGCCAGAGTTAACCGCGATTAACGCCCGCGATTGACCAGTGGGGTTGCGGTGACACCCTTGGCGCACGGGGCGAAACCGCACCTCCGGGGTTCCGCGAGCGGCAAACCGGGCGCGCAGTGCGTGCCGGCAGCGCCGTGCGGGACCATCGCCGGGGGATGGTGGGGGCACAACGCGAGGGAGCCATCATGGGTCACGAAGCACCCGGATTGGGGGAGGTGTCCCCTGTCGAGCCGCCATCTCAGCCTGCGGAGACCATCGGCGCGCCGCTGGAAGCGGCACGCACCGCGCTCCGCGATCTCGTCACACGGGTCGGCGGCCTGCTCGGCGAGCACGCCGCGCCGCTGCTCGACGTGGCCCGGCGCCAGCTGGAGGAGAGGTCGTGCCGCATCGCCGTGATCGGCCAGATCAAGGCCGGCAAGAGCACATTCATCAACGCGCTGGCCCGCCGTCCCGGCCTGCTGCCCACCGACATCAACCCGTGGACCGTGGTGGTCACGGCCCTGCACTTCCGCGCCGCCCCCACCCCGCCCGAGCACGCGGCGGTGTTCCACCTCTTCTCGGTCGATGAATGGCGCGAGCTGGCGGAGGGCGGCGGGCGCCTCCGGGAGCTGACCGAGCGGCTGGTGCCCGGCTTCCAGTCGGATCTGCTGCGCGCCCAGCTGGAGGTGATGCGCAAGCGTGCCGAGCGCCGCCTCGGCCCCAAGTTCCCCGAGCTTCTCGGCCAGTGCCACCGCTACCAGACGGTGTCGCCGCAGGTCCTCGCCGATTACGTCAGCGCCGGCGACGCGGACACCTGGCCTGGCCAGCGCCGCCACTACTCCGACATCACGCGCTCCGCCGAGCTCCACTTCAACGACAGCCCCTTCGCCTTCCCGATCACCCTGATCGACACGCCGGGCACCAACGACCCGTTCCTGGTGCGCGACGAGATCACCCGGCGCAGCCTGGAGAACCCCGACATCTACGTGTTCGTGGTGTCGGCCCTGCAGCCCCTGTCGGCCGGCGACATCGCCATGCTGCGGCTGCTGAACGGCCTGCACAAGGACCGCATCGTGGTGTTCATCAACCGCGCCGATCAGCTGCCCAACCTGAGCGCCGACGCGCCCGAGGTGAAGGCGGCCATCGAGCGGCGCCTGCGGACGGAGCTGCCGTCGCTCAACATCCCGGTGGTCTTCGGCAGCGCCTGGCTCGGAAACCTGCGGCTGCAGGCCGAGGCGGGGGCGCTGCCGCCCTCCGCCACGCGGGAGCCCACCCCGGCCTCGGCCGCGCCCTGCGCGCGCGAGGCGGAGCTCCGGCGTCGGCCGGAGACCGCATCGGACCACCATGCCGGCAGCGAGCCCGCCCGTGCCGTCCCGGCGGTGCACATCAGCTGCGGCATGGCCGAGGTGTCGGCCGCCATCACCCGGCTGATGTGCACCAGCGGCATCGCCATGCTGCTCAGGCAGATCGCACTGTGCCTCGCCGAGCTCGTCCGCACCGCCGACGTGACCGACCGCGCCGAGCTGCAGTCCATCCTGGAGCTGATCGAGGCGCGCCGCCGCGAATCGGAGACGCTCGCCAGGCGCGTGGCCGAGGAGGAGCGGTCGCTGGCCGCCTTCGAGGACCACGCCAAGGCCCTCTCGGGCTCGTTCGAGGAGGTGGAGGCGCACTTCAGGGGCATCATCGCCACTGCCCGGGAGCTGCTGCACAGCCAGCTCGGCACCACGGTGCGCGAGTTCGCGAGCCGGGAGGCCGCCTACCTGCAGCAGGCCCTGCAGGAGAAGCAGCGCTGCTCGGCTTGGCGCTGCGATGTCATGCCGCTCCGCGAGGAGATGGAGGAGGCCTACCTCGCCATCGTCGAGCGGGCCGCCAAGGATCTCGATCAGGTCGAGGGGCTCCTCTACCCCCAGTTGCGGATGATCGTCTCCTCGCTCCTGCCGACCTATCACGGCGGGCTGCTCGAAGGTCCGGCCTGGCCGGAGGGTGCGAAGCCGTCGGTGGCCCCACTGGGGGACAGGGTGACGGTGGATCTGTCGGTCTCCTTGTGGCGTAGGTGGTTTTCCTCTCGCCGAATCTCTAAAGAGCGTGCTAACCATTTACGATGTCTAATAGAAGATGATTTCCTAAAGATAGCCGATGAGCTGGTGCAGGAGGCCGAGACGTACCTGACCGAGCGCGTGGACTACATCATGGGCCGGGTCAGAGCCGTCAGCAGCGGTCTCAAGACAGGCGTAGAACGACGGACAGCGAATCTGGCAAGGGAGAGGGCGCTGCTGGAGGGCGTCGGCGATGCTGAGGCCGCCGAGCGCTTCGAGACCGAGCAGCGGCAGCGTGCGGAGGCCTGCCGCGAGCGGCAGGGGGCGTACGCGGCGGTCCTCGCCGAGCTGCAGTCGGTGATTGAGGGGCTGGACGGGGCGCAGGGCGAAAGCAGGATGGGATGACGGAAACCGCGGACCTCGCCCCGAGCCTGGGGAAGATCCGACCCGCTGCGGGATTTGCCTCCGACTACGGCGAGACGCCGGCACCTGCCGCAGTCGTGCGGCCGAAGCCGGTGCGCGTCGTCGTGATCGGCGAGTTCAACAGCGGCAAGACCACGCTCGTCAACGCGCTCCTGGGCGCCGCCGTGCTGCCGGCGAGCTTCACCACGCATACCGCCTATCCCACCGTGGTGCGGTTCGCCGCCAGGCCTTCGCTGCGCGCCGAGATCGCCCAGCGCCGGCGCGTCCCCTTCGCCTGGGATGAGCTGGACGGCGCGTCCGCGCACCAGATCCGGCGCCTCCACGTTGGCATGCCGCTCGATCCGCTGCGGACGCTGCGGGCCGTAGACACGCCGGGACTGGGCCTCGGCGACGAGAGCCTGGATGCGCGCACGCTGCGGTCGTGCCGCTCCGCCGATGTCGTCATCTGGTGCACCCCGGCGATGCAGGCCTGGAAGGCCAGCGAGCAGCGGGCATGGCTCGCGCTGCCTCAGGCGGCGCGGCGCCGCGGCCTCCTGGCCGTCACCTTCATGGACCAGCTGCGCGGCGCCAGCGACGCGAGCCGCCTCCTGGCCCGGCTGAGCACGGACGCCGCCCCCCTGTTCAAGCGCATGGTCACCGCCTCCGCCCACGCTGTCGACCCGGACCTTAGGGCGGCACTGGCAGCAGGTGCCACCGAGGCCGGCGGCTAGGCTACGGTTACGAGGACGTCGACGTCACGCTTTCGCAGCGCATCCTCGCCCTGGGTGGCCTGACTCTGGCTCAGGTGGATAACGATCCGGGCATACAGGCTGAGTAGCACCCGAGCACGGAACGCCGCGGCGCTTGGCGGCTTCGTTCTGTTCGGCCCCGGCCAGCAGTCGAGGCCGATTCCACGACTGCCGGCCGCCGCGAAGCTCTACCAGGATGCCATCCCACCCGACCTGCTGTCGAAGGGATGCCAGCAGGAAACCTGCGACCCCCTACCATGTCAAGGTATGGGTCTCGCCCCAGGTAGCGCCGCCGCCGCTGCCGTTGGTGAACGGTAACGCCCCGGCCTGCCGAGGGTCATTTACCCTTTCTTTTCCAGGCTCATGGAGCGCCAGGAACCCCGTGCAATCTGGGCGCGTTGGCTCTTTTTCGGAGTGGGGTCCATGCCACAGAATGACGCTGCGCGCCTCAGAGCGCTTGCCGCCGACGCTTTGGTCGTGGCCATCCGGATGACCGACGCCAACTGCAAGCGCACCATGATGGGGGTAGCCGCAAGCTACGAGCGATTGGCGTCCCATGCCGAACAGCGCGAGACGGCTATTGCCCGATCCGATGGACCGTCCGAAAAGCGTGCGCGGCGGCGGCCTTGATCCTGTCGTGGTCTATTGGTCCCGCCTTCGCGATGCCCAGCACAATTTCGGCCAGACTCAAGCGCGCGGCTTCGACCACCGTGGGGTCTCCGGTCACGGTTGACGCGAGCTCGGCCCAGGCGTCCTCAAACGCGTCTAAGATCACCTTGAGCGCTTCGGGCGGGAAACCCGCGCCACTGATGAGTTGGCGAGCCCGCATGCCTGCCCCGTCCCACACCACAATGATCAGTGGACGCCTATTCATGCGACGTGTCAATTCGGTTTGGAGGCCGCTTGGTGACATGGCCGAGAAATCCTTAAACGGGCGGAACCCGCCCAAGGAGCCCGATGTTAACCATCAAGCGCGCGGGTCTGAGTCCCTAACCCGGCATCGCCCCCAGGGCCGGCGCGCTCGCGGGCACGCCTGGTACCGATTCCTTCCATCCAGGATCCGTCCTTCATGTAGGACGATGGGCTCGCGCCTCCCTGATGAGCGCGAGCAATTGCTTCGTCAGCGCTGGCCCCGAGACCTGGGACGCCGAATAGCCTTCGGTGTTCAACCGCTTCTTGATGTCTTCGACCGAAACGTAGTCGCCTGAACGCGCAAGCTGGAATGCGCGTTCGAGGGTCGTGATGGTAGGGTCCATGGCGCCAAGCATAGCACTGGACGTGAATGGGTAGGAGACCG